>CALMEC010000193.1 GCA_937862675.1 uncultured Actinomycetes bacterium | reverse complement strand
CGGGGGGTGCCTCGCCCTCCCCGCGACCGGTGCCGTGCTGGTCCTGCCCGCCGCCGGATTCTGCGCCGCCCGCCCGCCCGGCGCAACCCCCGGCCCGGCCCCGCCTCAGGCGCACGCGACCTCCCAGTCGGTCAACCTGGCGCTCGCGTCGGGCGCGCTGACGCTCGAGGTCTCGGCGAACGGCGGCACCAAGGCCGACAACGACGGGACCGGATCCGTCTTCCCCGTGACCAACACCCCGGCCGTGGCGCTGCTCAGCGGCCAGAGCCTCATCGGCGCCGGAGTCCTCAGCGAGACGGCCGAAGCCGACATCGACGGATCGTCGTACGCCTGCACCGGCGTCCTCTCGCCCGGAGGGGCGGTCCACATCGGATCGCAGGGCGAGACCTGCACGGCCACCGGCAACGGCACGGGCGGCGTCCAGATCAACCTGAACCAGATTCCCGGCGTCGGCGGTGCCCTCTCCGGCATCGCGAGCCTCTCGCTCCAGGCGGATGCCGTCATCGCCCACGCCCATGAGGTCGCCCCGGGCACCGCAGCGGGCAACGCGACGATCACCAACCTGAAGGTGAACGTCAACCTGCTCAGCGGCCTGCTTCCGCCACTCAGCGTCCCGGTGAACATCTCGACGGCGCCGAACGCCGAGGTCCTGCCGGCCGTCATCGACGCCCTCACCGCCCAGGTCCCGATCCTCGGGCCGGTCCTGGGGCCGCTGCTCAACCCGCTGATCACCGCACTGGCGAACGACGTCAGCCCGATCGTCTCGATCAAGTCGAACTTCCAGCACACCGAGGACGGCGTCCTGACCGTCAGCGCGCTCCACATCTCGCTGCTGAACGACGCCGCGGCCACGGCCGATGTGGCCAAGGTCACCGTCGGACCGAACCTGGCGCCGACCGAGTGCAACCCGTTCCTCGACGTCAACGACACCAACCCCTTCTGCCAGGACATCAACTGGCTGAAGATCGGCGGTATCACCAAGGGGTACGACGGCGGCACGCTCTACAAGCCGACCACGGCGCAGACCCGCCAGGCCATGGCGGCGTTCATGTACCGCTACTACAACCCCGGTGACGCCGACCGCTCCTGCACGCAGCCCTACCCGTGGCCCGATGTCAACGCCACCCAGGAGCACTGCGGATCCATCATCTGGATGAAGGAGTCGCATCTGGCCAACGGCTACTCGGACGGCACCTACCGCCCCGGCGCAAACGTCTCACGGCAGGCCGTCGCCGCGTTCCTCTACCGGGCGACCCACAACGGAGCCCCCGACCCCGGTTGCAGCACCAAGCCGTACCCGGACGTGGCGCTCGACAACGAGTTCTGCGGAGCCATCTCATGGTTCAAGGAGCAGGGCATCGCGTCCGGATACGAGGACGGCACGTTCAAGCCGACCAATCCCGTGACCCGGCAGGCCATGGCCGCCTGGGTCCACAAGTACTCCACCATGTACGCCCGCCCGCAGATCTGATGTGAGCACGGCCGTACGAACCGAGGGGCCGCGTCACTCTGACGTGGCCCCTCCCCGATTCCCGACCGGATCGCCGCCCTCGGTCCGCACGACGACGGCACACGACGATCCGGTGGGCACGACGAAACCGGACATGATCGCCCGACCGGGCTTCGAAGGAATGCACCCATGCGACTCATTCTCACCCTCCTGGTCCGCGACGAGGTCGACGTCGTCGCGGCGACGATCGAACACCACCTCGCCGCCGGCGTGGACTATGTGATCGCCACTGACAACGGCTCCGTCGACGGCACCGCCGACGTGCTCGCCGCCTATCGCGACGCCGGCGTCCTCGAACTCCACACGGTGAACGAGGACAACTACGCGCAGGGCGTCTGGGTCACGCGCATGGCGCGCCGCGCGGCCGAGGTCCACGGCGCCGACTGGGTCATCAACGCCGACGCCGACGAGTTCTGGTGGCCCCGCGACGGCGAGTGCCTGGCCACCGTGATGAAGATCCTGCCTCCCCGCTACGCCACCATCTCCGCGGCCCGCGAGAACCTGGTGGCCGCCCCGGGCGACGACGGCCCCTGGCCACGGCGCCTAGTGCTCCGCGACCTCCTGTCCCTCCACGAACGCGGCGGTCGCATCGGGTCGAAGGTCTGTCACCGCGCGAGCCCGGACGTCGTCGTGGACATGGGAAACCACCGCGTCGTCCACGAAGAGCCCGGCGAGCAGTGGCCGGGATCGCCGATCACCGTCCTGCACGTACCCGATCGCTCGTACCGGCAGTTCGCGAACAAGATCCGCGTCGGAGGCGCGAGCCTGGCCAACAACCCGACCCTCTCACTCGACTCCGGCTGGCATTGGCGAGAGGACTACGAGCGGCTCCGGAACGGCACGCTGCACCAGGCGTGGAAGGCACGGCAGCTGACACCGAGACAGATGACCAACGGACTGGCCTCGGGCCGGCTGGTCCACGACGACCGGCTGGCGCCGCCCCCGTTCCACCTCCGGGCCCGTGCCGTCCGGCCGGACCTCCTTCAGGCGGTCTTCAGCGGAAGTCGTCCTTGACCCCGTCGTCACGGAGCAGACCGCTCACCAGGCGCTCGGCCTCGTCCCCGTCGTCGGCCCAGTGCGTCAGGGAGCTCGACCGGGTCCAGGTCCGGTAGATGCCCGACACCTTGCCGTAGGAGTTGTCCAGCACCACGTGGGGGATACCCGCGAGGAGCGCGAGGAGATGCCCATGCAGCTTGTCGGTGACCAGGACCCTGCCGCCCGCCATGATCGCCATGCCGCGGCGCACGTATCCCTCGCCCAGCGGCACGAACGTGGCGGCGAGGGGGCGCCACGCGCGTCGCGCCCAGCCCGGCCGTGAGCGGCACCGGTCGACGAGCCGGTCGTTGACGCGGCGCGCGACGGCGTGCCGGCGCAGCCATGCGGGCTCGTCGTCCTGACCGTGGAGCCACTCCACCTCGCGTGCGGCGGGACCAAACCGGACGCCGTGATCGACGTATTCCGGGTCGCCCTCCACCCGATGGAGCCACAGCACGTCCGCACCTGGTCGGCCGCGGGTGACGTCCAGTCGCCGCAAAGCGAGGGCCATGTCGGGCACGAGACGCACGGACGCGTCGAACATCCGGCGCGCGATCCGCTCACTGGTCTCCTCCCGGACCATCAGCGTGACCCCGCCGTGCGACGCGATCAGCCGCCGCATCCGTTCGGCGTTGGCCGGGTCTCGGAAGTGGATGCTCTGCGGCAGCTGGATGATCGGCCGATCCACGAGCTCCGCGAGCAACCGCTCCCGGAGGCCCTGCTGCCCCGCGTAGAGGTCCCCGAAGTTGCCGCCCCCGTTGACGAGGACCGGGCCGGAGGGCAGCGCACGACGCAGCGCCTCGGGCGAGTAGGTGCACCACGCGCACTGGTAGCGGACGCGCACGCCGAGTCGCCTCAGACTGCGACGGGTTCCCAGCCAGATCGCGGAGTCACCGGGATTGTTGTGGTTGGGGAAGTTGACCAGCGCCACGTCCCGCGCACCGCCGAGGGCATCGCGCAGTTCCTCGTCGACGCGGGTGGCGAGCTCGTCGAGGAGCGGACCGTCGGGATGGAGAGGACGCGCCCGCCGGCTCACCGCGTCCCCCATCCCGGGTGCGGGCACGGATCGCCCCTGTGCGGGGCGGGGCGCACCGGCTCTTCGCGCACCCCTCGGGGGGCCTGGTGCGCGATGAAGGGGGCCGCCATCAGCAGGGCGGGCAGGGCGATGCACACGACCTGGCTGACGAAAACCAGCATGC
>CALMEC010000192.1 GCA_937862675.1 uncultured Actinomycetes bacterium | reverse complement strand
ACCTATCGACCGCGCAGCGGATGATGCTGGTCGGCCGCGCTCTCGGCGGGCTAAGGGCAGGTTTGAAGCGCGACAGTCAAGATTCCAGGCTCGAGCGGCTGCGTGACCTCGACGCCTTGCGCCGGGACGCCGCCGACGCCCGCTTTCATTACCAGAGCCCGGTGCAGATGCTCGCCCGCGATAGCATCGGCTCTGAGCGCCGCTCGCGGCTGATGCAGCAGCTTGAGCCCTCCGGCGATGCCGAGCTTGCCAGCCTGGCGGCGCTCGCGGCGTCGGCGAAGGATCGCGAGCTCGCCGCCGTGCTCGCCCCCTCCGACACGATCATCGACGGGGGCAACAGCAACTACCGCGACGCCATCCGCACGTCGGCGAGGCTGGCCGAGGACGGCATCGACTTCCTCGACGTCGGCACCAGCGGCGGGGTGTTCGGACTCGAGCGCGGCTATTGCCTCATGATCGGGGGGCCGGACGGACCGGTCGCACGCCTCGACCCGATCTTCCGGTCGCTCGCCCCCGGCGTCGAGGTGGCACCCCGCACCCCGGGCCGAGAGGGAACGCCCTCACCCGCGGAACAGGGGTACCTGCACTGCGGGCCGGCCGGTGCCGGCCACTTCGTCAAGATGATCCACAACGGCATCGAGTACGGCGCGATGGCCGCCTACGCCGAGGGTCTCGCCATCCTGGAACGCGCGGACGCGGGGGCCGCGGCACGCTCCGCCGACGCCGAGACGGCACCGCTGGAGGATCCGGAAGCGTACCGGTACGACCTCGACGTGCCCCAGATCACCGAGGTCTGGCGCCGAGGCAGCGTGATCGCGGGCTGGCTCCTGGACCTGACCGCCGCGGCCCTCCACGAGGATCCGGACCTGGACGCATTCACCGGATCGGTCAGCGACAGCGGTGAGGGCCGCTGGACCGTGCGTGCCGCCGTCGACGTCGGAGTGCCGGCACACGTGCTCACCGCCGCGCTCTTCGAGCGCTTCAGCTCCCGCGGAGAGGGCACCTACGCCAACCGGGTCCTCTCGGCGATGCGACGGCAGTTCGGCGGCCACGTGGAGCGGCCCGCGCCGTAGAGGTGGCCGATCCGCCCACGGATCGGCCACTCGGCGTACGGATGTACCGACCTGCGCCGGCCGACCCTGACGACGGTTTTTTCTGACATCACGACGACATGCTGTGCTAACGATTTGGTGGATGTCCGACGCCGACCTGTCACCCTCGCGACCGTTGAACCTCAATGAGTCGCTGATCTGGCAGCTGTCGGTCACCGGCCGGCTCATCCGGACGCTCCTCGACAGCGAGCTCACCGACGCGGGGCCACAGGCCATCGCCGTCCTCGTGCGGCTGCAGGAGCACGACGGCCTGACACAGGCCGAGCTCGCGCGACGCCAGCGCGTGGAGGCACCGTCGATGTCCGGCATGGTGGACCGCCTGGTGCGCGCCGGCTACGTCACCCGTCAGCCGCACCCGGACGACCGGCGCTCGGTCTGCGTGTACATCACGGACGCCGGCCGTGAGATCGTTGACCAGAGCCGGCCGACCGTGCAGCGGGTCCGTGACGAGGTCTTCGCGGACCTGACCGAGGAGGATCAGGCGACGCTGGTCGCCCTCCTCACGAAGGTGCTCGGCCGCATCCCAGGACCTTAGCCTCCTACGGGTATCCTGTCGTCGAACCGCGCGGGGCCCGCCCGGGGGGCATCAGGAGATCCCGGCCGGGAGTCGAGCGACCTGTCGTGACGACTGGTCGCGGTCTCACCGACGCATGCGGGATCCGGCCGACGACGATCAGGGGACGACGATGACACCAGACGACGGTACCTCCGGCGGCATGTCGCACCGGCCGGCGGTCCGCACCGGGATGGTCCTGACCGGGCTGGTGGTGGCGGCGCTCGCGTTCGCGATCATGCAGACCCTCGTGATCCCGGTGCTCCCGATCCTCCGGGAGGAACTCGGCACCAGCCAGGAGTGGGTCACGTGGACGGTCACCGTCTACCTGCTGGTCGGCGTCGTGATCACCCCGCTCTTCAGCCGTCTCGGCGACCAGTTCGGGAAGGTCCGGATGATGCTGGTGAGCCTGGGCACCTTCCTGGTGGGTTCCCTCGGGGCCATCGCCGCCTGGAACATCGCGTCGCTCATCGTCTGGCGCGGGGTCCAGGGGGTCGGCGCCGCCGTCTTCCCGCTTGCGTTCGCCATCATCCGGGACCACCTCCCGGAGGACCGCTGGAGCGTCGCGATGGGCACCGTCTCCTCGGTGCTCGGCGTCGGGGGTGGCCTCGGGATCGTCGCCGCCGGGCTCATCTCGGACAACGCGTCGTGGCGATGGCTCTTCGTCCTCAGCGCGGCGATCGGACTGGCCGCCCTGGTCCTCGTCTGGCGTTTCATCCCCGAGTCCGACGTGCGCGCGGCATCGTCCGTCGACGTCCCGGGGGCCGTCCTCCTCTCCCTGGGGCTGGGCGGCCTCCTCCTGGCGCTGGCCGAGGGGAATCCCTGGGGATGGCTCTCCCCCGCCATCCTGGGCCTGTTCGCCGTGTCGCTCGTGACCCTCGTGGTCTGGGTCATGGTCGAACGGCGTGTCGCGATGCCCATGGTCGACATCGACGTCCTGACGCACCGGCCGATCCTGCTCACCAACATCACGGCCTTCATGTCGGGCTACGCCCTCTACTCCACCTGGCTCCTCCTCCCGACCTTCTTCCAGTTCCCCTCGACGCTGCCGCCCGAGTTGCACCATCTCGCCACGTTCGGCTTCGACATGAGCGTCACCACGGCCGGGCTGTGGATGCTCCCGACATCGGCGGCGATCGTCGTCGGCGGGCCGATCGCCGGGATGATCGGCGAGCGCATGGGGCCCCACGTGCCGCTGTGGATCGGGATGGTCTGCTCGGCCGTCGGATCCGCCGGCATCGCACTCCGGCACGGCAGCGCACTGTCGATCGCCCTCTGGTTCTCCGTCGTCGGGATCGGGATCGGGTTCGCGTTCGCCGCGATGCCCCGCATCATCGTGGGCGAGGTGGAGCCCACGCAGACCGCCGTGGCGACGGGCGTGAACAACGTGGTCCGCACCGTCGGCGGCGTCATGGGCGGACAGATCGCGGCGGCCGTCGTGGCCGCCCACACCGTCGGCGACAGCATCGTCCCGGCGGAGTCCGGTTACACCATCGCGTTCTGGTCCAGCGTCGGGGCCGCGGTCCTCGGCATCCTCTCCGCCCTCGCCATCCGGTGGGGGCGCCACGGTCGGCCCGCACCGGCCACCGGGGCCGCCTGAGACCGGGGCCGGGGCCGCCGGTCACATACGGCCGAGGAGCACCCGGCCGGCCGTCTGGACCGGATCCCAGACCGGGGAGAACGGCGGCGCGTAGGCCAGGTCGCACATGACGAGGTCGTCCACCGTCTTCCCCGTCCAGCCCCCCGGGGCGAGGGTGTGGAGGCGAAGGGCCGCCCCCTCGCCGCCGACGATCGGCGCGCCCGGGCCCCGCCGGTCGGCGCGGTCGGCCACCAGCTTCACCGTCAGGGACCCGACACCGGGGTAGTAACCGGCGCGCGTCGCCCCCTCGACGACGGCGGCCACGACGTCATGGCCCTCGTCCCGGGCGTCCGCCTCACCCAGCCCGGTGCGGGCGATCTCACGCGAGCAGATCCTCGTGATGGCCGTTCCGACCACTCCGTCGAACTCGGCGTCGTGACCGGCCAGATTGCGGCCGATGACCCATCCCTGCTTGTTGGCGTGGGTGCCCAGCGGGATGTGGACCGGACGATCGAACAGCCGATGACGGGAGGACGCACAGTCACCTCCCGCCCAGACGTGCGGATGTCCGGTCACGCGCTGGGACGGCTCCGTGAGGATCGCGTCCGCCGGCCCGGTCGGAAGCCCCGCGGACCGTGCCACATCCGACCGCGCCCGCACCCCCAGTCCGAGCACGACGAGGTCCGCCGGTATCTCGTGTGCTCCGGCGCGCACGCCGGCAACGCGCCCGTCACGCGTGACGATCTCGTCGACGGCGTGTCCCATCAGCAGACGGATCCCCGTGGCGGTCATCGCCCGTGCCACCAGCTCGCCCATCTCGGGGTCCAGCGTCCGCATCGGCTGGTCCGCCCGGTCCACGACCGTCGTCCGCAGGCCGCGCCGCACCAGCGCCTCGGCCATCTCGAGACCGATGTAGCCGCTCCCGATCACCACCGCGCACGTCGGCGCGGGCACGTCGCCGAGCGCATGCAGGACCCGGGCGCCGTCGTCCAGGGACTGGACGCCGAACACCGACCCCGCATCGACCCCGGGGATGTCGGGACGTATCGGCTCGGCCCCCGTGGCGAGCACGAGGTCGTCGTACGCCTCCCACTCCTCGCCGGCCGGCGAGCGGACGAGGACGCGCTTCGCCACGGCGTCCATCGCAACGACCTCGTGCCGGGTCCGCACGTCGATCCCGTTCGCGCGGTGCTCGTCCGGCGTGCGGACCACGAGATCGTCCCGGTCGGCCACCTCGCCGCCCACCCAGTACGGGATTCCGCATGCCGAGTACGAGGTGACGGTTCCGCGCTCGAAGACGATGACGTCGGCGGCATCGCCCAGGCCGCGCCTGGCCGTGGACGCGGCCGACATCCCCGCCGCGTCGCCGCCCACGATGAGGATGCGGCGCCTCATCGCGACGTCATGTGCGGACGCGTGCGGGATGGCGTGCACACATCGGCCGGCGACCGCTCAGTGGTGGGAGTGATGGTGGTGCCCGTCCGAACGCTGGAACGGACCGTCCGCCCCGTCCGATCCGTCGCCCACCGCGTCGATGTGACCGATCCACTCGGCCCAGTCGTGGGCCGTGGCGTCGTCGGACCCGGCGAGCGCCTGCGCGGCGGCGACCTCGCCGTCGGGCACGTCCGTTATCGGCCCTCCCAGGACCCATCCCTCCCCGATCGGGAGCAGGCGTGCCACCACGGCGGTGCCCGCCTCGATCTCGTCGAACGAGAACGTGCCGACGCGCGTCTCCTCTCCCGTGGAGAGATCGACGACGACCGCGTCCTCATCCGCGGCCGATCGCACGTCGAACACCCGGAGCGGCCGGTCGGCCCACCGCTCCACCAGCTCCTGTTCGTGACGTGGGAGGAGCGCAGACCGTTCGGCGACGAACCACTCCATGACGCCGCCCTCGAACGCGGCGAGCTCGGCCAGGCGGACGTCGTCGTCGACGCGCTCCTCGGGCGAGTCGTCCGAGCCGTCGCGCTCGATGGCGTGGACGGCCAGATGCTCCGCCACCCCGCGGCGCGCCGGATGGAGCGCGAAGCCGAGGATCTTGGCGTACAGCCACTCGGCCTGGACGCCCGACGGAAGCACCGAGCGGTCGATGCAGCAGGCCTTGAACTTGCGGCCCGAGCCGCACGGGCACGGGTCGTTGCGCCCGACCTTCGAGGGCTCGGCGTCCACGATCCGCTGGAGACGTCGCACCTGCGGGTGGTCGTCCTCGAGTCCGGCCCGGCGGAGGTTTGACAGCGCCCGTCGGGCGTCGCCACGGTCATCCAGATATCCGGCCGCCGTGATGAGCGAGCGCCGGTGGGCACCGTCCAGGCGAAGCGCGGTGCGCAGATCGGCTTCCGCCTCGGCGACGCGCCCCAGGCACTCGTATGCCGTGGCACGGACGTAGAGGGCGGAGGGGGCGGCCGTGGCGTCGGCCGACTCGAGCAGTGCGGTGGTGAACTCGATGAGGTCGTTGGCCACGTCCGGCACGTGGTGGCCGGCGTCGGCGAGCTCGGTCGAGAGGAACGCCGGTGCGACCTCGCCGTGGGAGAGTCCCTCCCCCACGCCGCGCACGTCGAACTGCCCTCCGGCGAACGCCGCGGCGACCACCGCGTACGCCTCATGACAGCAGTCGTCGAATCCGTAGACCTCGGTGTTGCGCTGATGGACCGCATGCGCGTGGATCTCCGGAGGTGTGAGCCACTCCCCTCCCGCGGGCCCGGCCCAGTCCCCGCGACGCTCGAGGCCCGCCGCGTCCACCAGCGCGGCGAGAGGCGCTCCCGGCGACCGGAGCGCGTCCCGGTCGGAGAGGAGCCAGGTGAGGACGAGACGCGTCAGCCCGATGGACCCGTCGTCCTCGTCCACCGAATCGTCGTAATGACGTCTCAGGGCGGCGGACGCCGCCTCGTCCGCGTCCGGGTCGACCTCGACGGCCACCAGGTGGACCTGACCGTCGCGGAGGGTCGCCGCGATCAGGTCGCCCCCGGCGCACAGCGCGTCGAGCGCCGCCGATCCGAGGGCGAGACCACCGCC
Source organism: uncultured Actinomycetes bacterium (assembly GCA_937862675.1). Lineage (GTDB taxonomy): Bacteria > Actinomycetota > Thermoleophilia > Miltoncostaeales > Miltoncostaeaceae > CALMEC01. The sequence continues at coordinate 6,025 of CALMEC010000192.1, read as the reverse complement.
CTCGGCGAGCTCCTCGGCGAATCCCTGCGACACCTCGCCGTCATCGGCCGTGAACACGATCGGCACGTCGCCCGACCCCGCGACCGGCAGGGTCTCGCGTGACGTCAGGGCCACGAGGTCGATGTCGGGACGCAGGGCGATGATCCCGCTCTTCCGCTCGTCGTCCGTGAGCCGGTGGGTCAGGACCCGCTCGGAGAGGAGGACGTCGAGGTCGAAGATGTGCTCCCCGTCCACCGTCGCGAACCCCGGCACGTCCTGGACGATGTCGACGAGATGGTCGAGCGCCTCGTCGTCGGCGAGCGCGGGGTGACCGTCGAGATCGCTCGCGATCTCCGGGAGGGAGCGTTCGCGGCCGTCGGCCATGAGATCGAGGACCGCGCGGCGAAGCGCGTCGTCCGGGGCGGGGGGAGTTGATGACATCGTCCCAGGTTATCCGACCCCCCGGGGTCGCCCGGGGCCTTCCGTCACGCCGTCACAGGGACGGCGGGGCATCGTCGTCGGGCGGCGGTTCCTCACCGCGATCGTCGTCGCGGTCCGCCCACTCGAGGAGCGGCCGGATGTCGAAGACGGCGTCGTCGATGCCCGCGTGGAGGTCGCCGTACCGGGCGAAGCGTTCCGGCACGGTGGCGATCGTGAGCTCCCTCGGCTCGACGGAGTCCAGCTCGGACCAGGTGAAGGGCGTCGAGACCGTGCCCTCCGGACCACCGCGGACCGAGTACGCGGACGCGATGGTGTGGTCGCGCGCGTTCTGGTTGTAGTCGAGGAAGACGGCGGAGGGGTCACGGTCCTTCCTCCACCACGCGGTCGTCACGTCGTCGGGCAGCCGCCGCTCGACCTCCCGCGCGAACGCCAGGGCCGCGCGGCGCACCTCGCGGAACCCGTGGTCCGGCCGGATGCGGACGTCGACATGGAGCCCGCGGCCACCCGACGTCTTGGGCCAGCCCACCGCCCCGATCCCGTCCAGGATCTCGTGGACGACGTGCGCGACGCGACGCACGCGCTCAAAGGGCGCATCGGGCATCGGATCGATGTCGATCCGCCACTCGTCCGGGCACTCCGGATCGGCTCGGCGGCTGTTCCAGGGGTGGAACTCGACGGTCGACATCTGCACGGCCCAGATGACGCTCGCAAGCTCGGTCACGCACAGTTCGTCCGCGTGGAGCCCGTACCGCGGGAAGTGCAGCCGGACGGTCTCGATCCAGTCCGGTGCGCCACGCGGGATCCGCTTCTGGTGCACCTTCTTCCCGTCCGCCCCGTCGGGGAATCGATGGAGCATGCAGGGGCGCTCCCGGAGCGCCCGCACGATGCCGTCACCGACGGACAGGTAGTAGTCGGCCAGATCGCGCTTCGTCTCACCGCGGGCGGAGAAGTACACGCGGTCGGGACTCGTGAGACGGACCACGTGCTCGCCGACGGCGATCTCGACGGGAGCGCCGAACGCATCCGCACGGCGCCGGGGACGTTCCGGGGGTGACATGCGTCCCGATCCTAGTGCCTTGTGTCAGAGGACACGCGGCGGTCATCGGGCGCATCGCATCGCAGACGGTGCCGTCCGCCTCCGGGACGTTCCCCGGCATTCCGGCGGACCTGCGTCTGCGGCCCCGCCGAAGGCCCGCCCGGCACGGCACGACGACCCCAGGCGTGGCACGCCGGTGCCTCGTACGGAGGGTCCGCTGGAGACCGGTCGCTGCGACCCGCCGGAACCGGAACGCGGACGTCGGCGTCCCGCCGAAGACGGATATCCTCGTCCGATGGCCGACCACTTGACGATCACGCACTACACGGACCCCATCTGCCCGTTCGCCTTCAGCGCGGAGCCGCTCCTGCGGCGCCTCGAGTGGCGTCTGGACACCCGCGCGACATGGCGAATCCGGCTGGTCGGCCTGGCGGAGAGCGTCGACGAGCTCACGCGGCGGGGCCTCACGCCACAGGTGCTCGACGCCAACTTCGCCCGTCTCGGCGACACCTACGGGATGCCCGTCGACCGCACGCCGCGGGAACGCCTGGTGGCGTCGCTCCCCGCCTGCCGCGCCGTCACGGCCGCCGGCTTCTCGTCGCCGGAACGTGCGACCGCCATGCTCCGCGCACTGCGGGTCCGCCATTTCGCCGGCGAGCTGATCGACGAGTCGCCCGCCATCCGGGGCGCGGCGGTCGACGCGGGGCTCGATCCCGACGAGGTCGAGCGCATGGCGGGCACCCCGGTGGCGACGGACACCCTGGCCGACGACATGGAGGCCGCCCGACGTCCGTCGCCGGAGGCCCTGGCACAGCTCGAGCGCCTCGCCGAATGGGCCGGCGGACTCCGTTACACGTGCCCGTCCCTGGAGTTCGAGCGGGCGTCCGACGGACGTCGCATCGCCGCGCCGGGATTCCAGCCGCGCGAGGCGTACGACATGGCCGTCGCGAACCTGGTGCCCCGCATCGAGCCGCGTCCGGCACCCGGGTCGGTCCGCGAGGTCCTGGACTGGGCGCCGTTCCCGCTGGCCACGGCCGAGATCGCCGCCGTGTGCGATACGTCCGCGGCGGACATCCGCGAAGAGCTTCGTGCCACCGCCCACTTCACCGCCGTGGGCCCGGACGGATACTGGTCGCTCACGTCGTGACCGTGCGACACGGCGGTGGCGCCGGGTCCGGTCAGAGGTCTAGCGGCATGCCGATCTGGATGACGCGCTCGGGCGGGACCTTCATGAACTGCGCGGCGTGCAGCGAGTTGCGGCTCATGAACGCGAAGAGGCGCTTCCGCCAGCGCGCGAGGCCCGGGGCGTCCGTGATGTTCATGAACGTGTCACTCAGGAAGTAGGTGACGCGGTCGGGAGGATCCACGGCGATGAGCTGACGCGTGCGCGCCAGCTCGAGCGTCCGCGGGAGGTCGGGGGATTCCATGAATCCGTGCGCCTCGACCAGCCGGACGATGCCGTGACCCAGGTCCGTGACGATGAGCCGCTTGCTGGCCGGGACCACCGGGACGGCCCGGGTGAACGACGTGAACAGGATCACGTGCTCGTGGATCGCGTTCAGCCGGGTCAGGTTGTGCACGAGCGGCCGGGGCATCCCGTCGGAGAGCGCCGTCAGGTAGACGGCCGTGCCGGTGAGGCGGGTCGGCCGGTCACGCTCGATCTGCTCCATCAGCTGGGCACGGCCGATGTCCTTCTGGGCGATCTTCGCGAGCGAGAGCTCACGGCCGCGCCGCCAGGTGGAGAGAAGCGTGAACATGAAGACCGCCAGGGCGATCGGCACCCAGCCGCCGTGGAGGATCTTGGTCGTGTTCGCGGCGAAGAACGACAGGTCGATGAGGAGGAAGGCGGCGGCCCCCGAGTACACCAGCCGCCGGGACTTGCCCCACACGACGCGCACCACGACGAAGAAGAGGATGGTGTCGATCGCCAGCGTCGCGGTGACGGCGATGCCGTACGCGGATGCCAGGTGGGTCGACGAGCGGAAGCCGACGATGAGGGCGATGATCGCCGTGAACAGGCACCAGTTGACGAGCGGCACGTAGATCTGCCCGATCTCCTGACCGGAGGTCTGGCGGACGGTGAGCCGCGGCAGGAAGCCGAGCTGGATGGCCTGGCGGGTCACCGAGAAGGCGCCGGAGATCACGGCCTGGGACGCGATGATCGTCGCCATCGTGGCCAGGACGATGAGCGGCACGAGGATCACGTCGGGAGCCAGGTGGTAGAAGGGGTTGTCCCGGGCGGAGGGGGTCGTGAGGAGCAGCGCGCCCTGTCCCATGTAGTTCAGGACGAGCGCGGGGAAGGCCACCAGCATCCAGGCCCGGGCGATGGCCGGCCTCCCGAAATGCCCCATGTCCGCGTAGAGGGCCTCGGCGCCGGTGACGGCCAGGACGACGGATCCCAGTGCGAGGAAAGCCAGCCCGCCGTGGTGGAGGAAGAACGAGACCGCGTAGGTCGGCGAGAGCGACCGCAGCACCGCCGGCTCATCCGCGATCTGGGCGATCCCGAGGACCGCCAGGACCGTGAACCAGACCAGCATGACCGGTCCGAACACCCGTCCGACGATCTGGGTGCCGAACCGCTGGATGGCGAAGATCGCCGTGATGACCCCGACCGCGAGGGGGACCACGAGGTGCTCGAGCCCCGGGGCGGCCACCTGGAGCCCCTCCACCGCCGAGAGCACCGAGATCGCCGGCGTGATCACCCCGTCTCCGTAGAAGAGGGACGCCCCGACGATGCCCAGGATGATGAGTCCGTACCGCACGCGACGATCCCTGATCGCGGACCGCCGGATGACGGCGATGAGGGCCATGATGCCGCCCTCGCCGTTGTTGTCCGCCCGCATGATCAGCAGGACGTACTTCACCGTCACGATCAGGATGAGCGACCAGACGATCAGCGACAGGACGCCGTAGATGCGGTCGTCGGTGGGAGCGATCGCATGCGGCCCGCCGAAGACCTCGTGCATCGTGTAGAGCGGGCTCGTACCGATGTCGCCGAACACGACGCCGAGGGCGCCGAGCGTCAATGCCGCCGTACGGCCCGCGTGCGGGTTCCCGGCGTGCGGGTTTTCAGGGCGATCAGACACCGGGGCGGCATGCTACTCCCGTCGCCCGGCACAGACGTGGATCGGGCCACCGCCATCTCGCGGGACCCGGAGCGCGCGCCGGCAACGCCCGCGCCCGTGCGGTATGACTCCCATACCCGCGAATCGAACGAAGGGGCGATGCATGTCGGACCACACCAAGATCACGATCGACGAGGTCGCGGACTCCGCCGACGCCGTCGGTGCCGGGGACCGGCAGGAGTCGCGATTCGCGACGGGTCCGCTCGGCCTCGCCGGGGTGGGGCTGGCCGTCCATCGTCTGCGTCCCGGTAAGCGGCAGAGCTTCGGTCACCGGCACCAGAAGGCCGAGGAGGTCTGCCTCGTGCTCTCCGGCAGCGGTCGCGTCCGCCTGGACGACGACCTGGTGGAGCTGGCCGCCCGCGACATCGTGCGCATCGGCCCGACGGTCGCACGGCGCTTCGAGGCCGGTCCGGACGGCATGGAGTTCATCGTGTTCGGCCCGCACATCCCGAAGGACGGCGAGCTCCTCCCGGACTTCTGGGCGGACGGAGACGCATCCGCATGAGGAAATGGCTCCGGCGGATCGCCCATTGGGCGGTGGTGATCGGAGTCGTACGGCTCTTCCGCGCCGATCCTCCCGGGTCCCGCACCGCATCCGGCACGGGTGCGCCCCGGGCGGATGCACACCCCGCGCCGGGCGGCGGACGCGCGTCGGACGACGGACGCTCCGCAGTCTCATCCGATGCGCCCGGCGGCCCCCCGGCCGACGGACCGCCGGAGAGATCCTGGCGGGACTGGTGGAATGTCGTCTGGGGTGCGTGGACCACCAGCCAGCACCGTCAGGTGAGCCTCCTCGCCGCGGGGGTGGCGTTCTACGCGTTCATCTCCCTCTTCCCCGCCATCATCGCCACGATCATGGTCTACGGGCTGGTCGCGGACCCGTCCACGATCCAGCATCACGCCGAGGAGCTGGCGGAGGCCGTGCCGGAGGCCGCCCGCCAGCTCGTGCTCCATGGGCACGTGGAAGTGAATGGCGGCAAGGTCGATGTGGCCAGCCGATATGAGATTCTGCGCGAAGCCGTCTCAGGCACCATGTCGAACTTCAACATGGCCCGCGATCGGGAAACCGGCAAGATTGTCGGCCTTAAGGTTTTGGATAAGGCCAAAACCGATGCGCTCGAAGCGCGTTTCAAAGGTCGCATTCTGTCCGTTGATGACGCGATTATCCGGCGATGGGGAGCAATCTCCGGCGACGTCAAGCTAGGGACGGGCCATGCGCCGGGCGTTGTCGACACAATGCTGGCGGCCACCGCGATTGAGCACCAGCTTTATCTCGTGACTCGCAACGTCAAGGATGTGCGTCACAGCGGCGCAGCCATATTCAATCCGTGGGAGGATGATCCCACAGCACTGGCGCTATCGTGAGCAGTCCAGGGAACGAGGCGCCTTCGTCAGGCCCCTTCGAGTAGACGGTCCCGCGCGAGATCGAGCGCATGCGACAACC
>CALMEC010000191.1 GCA_937862675.1 uncultured Actinomycetes bacterium | reverse complement strand
TCGTGCCGGGAGCATCCGGGACGCCGATCACCACGGTCGGTGTCCGAGGGATCCGCAGGTGCGCCGGATCCGGCCGGCGGCATGGACGACCCCGATCCGGCTCCCGGACCATCGAGACAATCCGGACCGGCGAAGGATCGGCGGCGTTGGTCGTCCCGCCTCCGATCGCTCGCGCCCCGAGCTCGGGGATCCGTGTCCCATCGCCGTCGGGTGCGGCCGGTCCGGAGAGGTCGCCGGAGATGATGCGGAAGGGCGGCTGCACCGTCGAAGCTCTCCATCCAGTGTGCACCGGTGAGCGGGACATCGTCCCGTCATCGGCCGCGGCACCCGCCGGCCCGGACGTCGGTGCGACCCTCAGGGGGTGTTGCCGGCGCGCTTCCCATCCGCTGCGGGAAGCACGGCGACGATGACGAGCCCGATCAGCCCGAGGACGAATCCGAGCACTCCCCAGAGCCCGACCCCGCGGTTCTTGCGCTCGGCGATCTTTGCGCAGCCGAACGCGCAGGCCACGGAGATGATGAGCATGATGACGAGTCCTGACACGGAGACACCTCATGGTTCGTCATGCCGACGATATTGTCGGACATGTCGTCGTATCCCACAGAGCGGCTCGTCCGCCGGCAAGGTTACCGGCGTAATGAGGACCCCCCGTCCGGGACTCCCCGCAGGCGTCCCGTGGTCGGCCGGGAGAGCCGTGGAGGATCGCGGTCACGTCGGCCGGAGCGCGTCTCGGCCGGGGCCGTCGCTCACTCCGGCGGACGCCGCGTCACTCCGGCGTGGTGTGGGCCGCGACCTTCCGGATGGCGGCCTGCTCGTTGATCGCCGCGCCGAGGAGGATGATGTAGAAGGTGAGCCACAGCCAGAGGAGCAGCACGACCACGGAGGCGAGGCTGCCGTACGTGGCGCCGTAGCTCGAGAAGTTCGTGACGTAGAACGAGAACCCGAACGACGCGACGAGCCAGAGGATGGTGGCGACGAGCGCGCCCGGCGAGCGCCACGACGTGTGCGCGTCGGGACCGACCCGGTAGATCACGGCGAGCCCTCCGAGCAGCAGCGCGGCCAGGAGGATCCAGCGGACACTGGAGATCAGCGTCCAGATCCACCCGTCCCAGTCGACGGACTGCTGGACGGCGGGGTACACGGCCACGAGGACGAGAAGGCAGACCCCTCCCACGATCGTCGCGGCGGTCAGGCCGAGCGCGATGCCGCGTCGCTGGGCGAACGGACGCCGGTCGCTCACGCCGTAGCCGACGTTCAGCGCGTTCATCAGGTTGCTGACCACGCTCGACGCACCCCAGAGCGCGACGACGAGGGCGATGACCAGTCCCAGCGACAGCAACCCGCGGGAGACGGTGGCCACCGCACCCACCCGGTCGAGGACGAGCTGACGGGCGGACGCCCGCACGGCCTCGGCCAG
>CALMEC010000190.1 GCA_937862675.1 uncultured Actinomycetes bacterium | reverse complement strand
CTGCAGGGCCCGCCGGGCGGGGGGGCGGGGGGCGAAGCACGGGTTCCCCCCGGGCCGCCCCCCCGAAGAGCCGAACCCGCCACGACGACGGCCAGGACCGCGCTGCCGATCAGCACGCCGAAGTCGAGCCAGTAGTTCGTCGGCGATCCGAGCAGGAGCCCGCGCAGCGCGGAGACCTGGTAGCTCAGCGGGTTCATGTGGCTGAGCACCTTCACCCAGGTCGGCATCACCTCGACGGGGTAGAGGGCGTTGGAGGCGAAGAAGAGCGGCATGGTGATCGCCTGGCCGATCCCCATCAGCCGGTCGCGTTTGAGGGCGATGCCCGCGATGCTCACCGACAGGCAGGCGAAGAAGGCCGCGCCCAGCATCACGACGACCACCACGCCGAGGAGGCGGAGGGGGTTCCAGGTCATCGCGACGCCCATGAGGGCCGCCACGACGACGACGATGAACGCCTGGACCGTGGCGCGGATTCCGGCGGCGAAGGCCTTGCCCGCCACGAGCGCCGTACGTGGCGTCGGAGTGACAAGAAGCTTCGTCAGGACGCCGGCGTCGCGCTCCCAGATGATCTGGATGCCGTAGAAGATGGCGATGAAGAGGGCCGACTGGGCGATGACGCCGGGGGCCAGGAAGTCGAGGTAGGGAACGTCTCCCGTCGGGATCGCCTTGATCCGACTGAAGGTGGTCCCGAAGATCAGAAGCCACAGAAGCGGCTGGATGCTCCGCGTGATGAGCTCGGTGTGATCGTGGCGAAGTCGCTGGATCTCGATCACGCAGAACGTGCCGATCCGTGACAGGAGGCGCCGGAACGCCCGCGGGTTCGGTTCAGCCGACACGTCGAACGGTGCGCCGGGTGCTGCGAACACTCTGCAGGCCTCCTTCCGTGCTCTCGTCGAGATCCTCGCCTGTGTGGGGGCGGAACACGTCCTCCAGCGTGGCGCCGGGCCCGACTCCGTCCTTCAGGTCGGCGGGCGTGCCGATGACGCGCAGCGAGCCGCGGTGCATGACGGCGACGCGGTCGCAGAGACCGTCCGCCTCCTCCATGTAGTGCGTCGTGAGGAGGACGGTCATGCCGTACTGCTCGCGCATGCGTTCGACCCGCGCCCACACGCCATCGCGCGCCACCGGGTCGAGGCCGACGGTCGGCTCGTCGAGGACGAGCAGGGCCGGGCGGTTGACGAGCGCCTGGGCCAGCTCGAGCCGGCGGATCATCCCGCCGGAGTACGCCGACGCCAGCCGCCCGGCGTCGTCCTCCAGGTCCACCATGCGGAGGGCCTCGTCGACCCGCGCCCTGCGCTCGCGTCGTGGCACGTCATAGAGACGGGCGAACCACTCCACATTCTCGCGTGCGGTGAGGGCACCGTCGACCGACAGCTGCTGCGGCACGTACCCCAGGAATCGCCGGACCTCCATCGGATGGCGGCGCACCGAGGTGCCGAAGACCGTGACGTCTCCGGCCTGCGGGGGCAGGAGCGTGATGAGGATGCGGATCGTGGTGGTCTTGCCGGCGCCGTTCGGTCCGAGAAGGCCGAAGCACTCCCCCGGGCGGACGGCGAACGACACGTCGTCGACGGCGAGGTGCTCCCCGAACCGGTGGGTCAGATGATCGATGCGGACGGCGTCGACCGCACCGGTCGTGACCTCGTCCATCAGAACACCTCCGACGGTCGTGGGTCGGCAGCGACCCCGGCGTCGACGGCGGCGACCAGGTTCGACAGTGCCGGCAAGGCGTCCCGGATGGCATCGCGGTCGTCCTCGGGCAGCGTGTCGAGCGCATTCGCCAGCTCGTCGATCCGGCGGTCGCGCCAGGAGACGACTCGGGCGCGGGCGGCCGGCTCCAGATCGAGGCGGGCGACGCGCCGGTCACCGGCGTCGCGGTCGCGGACCACGATCCCCGCGGCGACCAGCTGTCGCACGAGCGTCGAGACGGTGTTGTCGGCCACGCCCAGCGCCGCTGCCGCCTCGGACACCGACAGTCCCGGGCGCCGGCGCAGGAGACGGACGAGCTCCCGCTGCGCTCCCGTGAGGTCGTGACGGGGGAACGGAGGGCCCGCTGTGCGCCGCGCGGTGCGGCGGAGGGACCCGATGATCTCGAGCAGCGCGTCGACGGTCGTGTCGGAGTCGGACTCCATAGGAGAAACTTTATCTCGATTACAGAGGTATCGCCTCTGTGCCGGGTCGGGTGGTGTGCATGGCGGGGGTCCGTCGATCGTCCGGGGGACCCCCCCCATGCGTCCTCAGTGGGCGCCGCCCTCGCGCGCCTTGCGGGGGAGGGTGAATCCGATCGCGAAGGCGACGGCGAAGCCGGCGATGGTCGCGATGATGAGCCACCGGATGGCCGTCGCGTATCCCTGGGCTGGGAGCCAGTGGAAGAAGGCGGATCCCAGGATCGCGACGCCCAGGGCCCCGCTGAACTGCTGGACCGCGTTCAGGAGCCCGGATCCGCTCCCGACCTCGCGGTCGGAGAGCGCCGCGAGGATGACGTCGAAGAGCGGCGCGAAGATGAGGCCCATCCCGATCCCCATGACGGCGAACGACGGTGCGAGGTCCCAGCCGGTGATCGCGAGGTCCCAGTGGCCGACCGACCACCACATGAGAAGGAGCCCGACGGCCGATATCCCGAGTCCGGCGTGCAGCATGAGCCGGCCGAACTTCGGCCCCAGCCATGCCCCGGACAGGGCGGCGCCGACGGAGATGCCGAGCGCCAGCGGGATCATGGTGAGCCCCGTCTCCATGGGCGTGTAGTGCATCCCGTACTGGATGAAGAGGTTGCTCGTGAGATTGAAGCCGGTCATGGCGATGAAGAACGCCCCCAGGAACACGATGCCGCTGAGGAACCGCGGGTTGCGGAAGAGGGTCGGCTCGATGACGGGGTGCTGCGACCGGCGCTCCGAGATCGCGAAGACCGCGAACGTCACCACGGAGAGTGCGAGCATGGCGAACATCCACCAGGGCCAGCCCTGTTCGCGTCCCTGGACGAGCGGATAGATGAGCAGCACCGACGCCACCGTCAGGAGAAGGGCGCCGAGGGTGTCGAGCCGGGCATCCGGCTCGTGGCTCCCGTCGCGGGGGAGGTAGCGCGCGGCGATGTACAGGCCGACGATGCCGACCGGAACGTTGACCCAGAAGATCATCCGCCAGCCGTGCCCGAAGAGGTCGGCGTCGATCAGGAAGCCCGCGAGGATGGGGCCGACGACGGCGGCGAGGCCCATGATCGGGCCGAACGGGATGAAGGCACGCTGGAGGTCCTTCTCGAGGAAGCTCGCCTTCACCATCGCGAAGCCCTGCGGGATCATCGCCGCTCCGAAGAGGCCCTGCACCGCGCGTGCGCCGATGAGGAACCCGGCCGACGGCGCCAGTCCGCAGGCCAGGGAGGCGAGGGTGAATCCCGCCATGCCGATCAGGAACATGCGACGTCGGCCGACGATGTCGCCGAGCCGGGCGGCGGTGACGAGTCCCACCGCGAAGGTGAGGGTGTAGGCGGCCAGGATCCACTGCAGGGTGCTCTCGCCGCCGCCGATGTCGCCGCGGATGGACGGGCCGGCCAGATTGGCGATGGTCGCGTCGAGCAGGTCCATCACGTCGGCGATGAGCACGACGGCGAGGACGGCCCACCGCCACCGGTAGCCGGTGTCCTCCGCCCAGAGGGGGTCGGTCGTCGATTCGGGGGATGTGGGGGCGTATGCCATGGGGAACCTCGGGTGACCGGTGTAGACTGAACGAACGGTGTTCTACACCCGAACAGTGTTCGTGTCAATAGACTGGAGTCCATGAACGCGCCGTCCGACAAGCGCCGCTCCCGGCCCGCCCGCATGCGCCTGGACGTTGCGGAACCGAGACGCCGGCGCCCGAGGGGTGAACCCCTCTCCGTCGACCGGATCGTCGACGTGGCACTCGGCCAGATGAAGGCGGGCGGGTACGAGGCCGTGAGCATGCGGTCGATCGCGCGTGAGTTGAACACGGGACCGGCCTCGCTCTACGCCCACGTCGCCGGCCGGGACGAGCTCGACTCGCTCGTGGTGGTGCGGGTCACCGGTGCCCTCGATATCCCGGATCCGGACCCGGAGCGCTGGCGGGAACAGCTGCGCGACGTCATGTTCGCGATGCTCCGCCTCTACGACGAGAACCCCGGTGTCGCGCGTGCACAGCTGGGACTCGTGCCGCTGTCGCCGACGCTGCTGCGGATGATGGAGCGGCTCATCGCGCTCCTGCGCGCGGGGGGCGTGCCCGATCAGGCGAGCGTCTGGTTCCTCGACATGATGGTCCTCTTCGTGGGCGCGGTCGCCGTGGAGCGTGACATCGAGCGTTCGCGTGAGACGATGGGGGACGATCCCGCCGCCTATTACGAGAGGGTCCACGACTTCTTCACGTCGCTCTCGTCCGCCGACTATCCCGTTCTCGCGTCGCTGGCCACCGCCCTGACGGCCGGTGACGGCGACGACCGCTTCGGATTCGGCGTCGACCTCATGATCGCCGGGCTGGCGGCGTTCGCCTCCGGGGCGGTTGCGACCCGCCTCCCGAACCATCCGGGCCGTGGCCGGCCTGATCGTGAACGTGATCCGGACACCGCGTGAGGACGTGCGCATCACGGAACGCCGCGCCGGCGATGCCGGCCACGGACATGCGCGTATGGTGTCATCTGGCCTGAACGTGACAGAAGGAGCGGCGCGATGAGCGTCATCAAGATCAACGCGATCACGGTCCCGGCCGACAGCGGCGACGAGCTCGCCCATCGCTTCGCCGCCCGTGCCGGCGCGGTGGACGGGGCTGACGGGTTCGAGGGTTTCGAGCTGCTGCGGCCGACCGACGATCGCACCACCTGGCTGGTGATGACCCGGTGGCGCGACGAGGACGCGTTTCGCGCCTGGCGGGAGTCGCCGGAGTTCGCGCACGGTCATCGGAGCGCAGCGGAACGCGCCGGGGGAGACGCGCCCAAACCGGTCGGGGTCTCCAGCGAGCTCTGGAACTACGAGGTCGCCGTCACCGGCTGACGGAGCGTACGGGGGACCCCATGGCGAACACATTCACCGTCAGCATCGACATCGCCGCACCTCCGGAGGCCGTGTGGGAGGTCGTGGGTGGCCGGGACCAGGTTCCGCGCTGGTATCCGCAGTACACGGGATCGGTCACCGACGGGGACGTGCGGGTCCTCACCCGCGCCGACGGCACGGAGCTCACCGAGCGGCTTCTCGAACGGGATGAGCGGCGGCGGTTCTTCAGCTACAGCGTGGTGAGCGGCGCGCCGCTGCGCCGGCACCGGGCGAGCTTCGAGGTCCAGGACGACGGGAGCGGTGGCTCGCGGGTGCTGTGGCGCACGGAGGGCGAGCCGCTGGATGAGGGCGCCGACCTCGAAGCTCGCCTGGCCGGGCGGCAGCGCTCCGCGCTGGAGGGGCTGCGGGCGCTCTTCGGCGGCTGACGGGAGGGACCCGGGCCGTCCGTCTCCTGCGAGCGAGCGGTCGGGCCGCCGGGCGGTTCAGCCGCGACCGGCACCGCGCGGGGTGCGCTGCGGCGCGAGCGGACGGGACAGCGACTCGAGGTGGGCGACCGGTCCGCCGGGCCCGGCCTCCAGCCACGCCCAGCGCGGAAGCCCGTCAGGCCCGGGCGACTCGCCGACGCTGCCGGGGTTGACGAACAGGCATCCGTCGACCGTGCGGGCCAGCTGGTGGTGGGTGTGCCCGGTGACGATGACGTCGAATGCGGCGAAGCGGGCACGGAGGGCGCGGAACCCGGCTTTCGGGGTGTGAGGATCGAAGAGCGCCTGGCTGGGGTCGTCGGGAGAGCCGTGCATCACGATCACCCGGTGGGTCCCGAGTGTGGTCTCGACGGTGAGCGGCGCGGCGGCGAGGAAGGCGACGCTCTCGTCGGAGAGCCGATGCCGGGTCCATGAGCGCGAGCCGACGCGCTCAGCCCTGGGATGCCCCGGGGGACGGGGATCACGTAGCGCCACCTTCCGGTCCGTGTTGCCGCAAACGGTGGGCCAGCCCAGTGAGGCGATGCGGCGGACACATGCATCCGGCTCGGTCCCGCGCAGCACGATGTCACCGGTGCAGACGCCGGATGCGGTGAGCCCCCGGTCGGCAACGGCATCCAGCACGGCGTCGAGCGCGGTGAGGTTGCCGTGGATGTCGCCGACCAGGGCCAGGCGTGACGGCGTGACGGGGGTCACGCGGCCCGGCGGAGAGGCGATGCGTCGGGCGTCGCCCCGTGCACGACCCGCAGGGACGCGGCGGCCGGGCGGGGCGCCTCTGCTCGCGTCCGGGGGACGGATGCGGGCTGCTGCCCGCGGGCCTGGGTCAGCACGCGGCGCCGGCACGCCACGAGGGCGGGGACCGTGAGGCCGATGCACGCGAGGGCGATCATGGCCAGCGTCCGTCCGTCCCCGCCGCCGAGGACGGTGGCGACGGCGCCCAGGGCGAACCCGGTGGCGAGTCCCGCGAGGGCGGCGGCCACCCGTTGCGGGGCCCCCACCTTGGGTGCCCGGCGGGGTCGGGCGGGGGGACCCGTGACAAGCCGGAGATGGCGCGGACCCGTGGCGCCGGAGGTGTGTGTGGCTCCTGTGGTGCTCATGTCGATGACCTTAGACCCGGGCGGGCCACCGAACAAGTGTTCGATCGCAGATTGCAATGCAACGTGCCGTGCAGAGCGGCGTTTCAGCAGCGGGTGTTGCACCGGATCGACTCGTCCGGGAGCGGGCGGGATCTGCCGGGTCGGGGCCTCTGTGTGGCGAAATGGTGCGGTTTGGGGGTGAACGGGGGAGAATGGGTTGTGATGTGGGGAGATGTGGGGTAGGGTGGCTCGCGATGGTGCAACAGTCATCACTGATGGGCACGTTTGAGTGCAGCGTCGACAACCGGTATCGCATCGCGATCCCGGCGAAACATCGGCGTGCATTCGAAGAGGGCGTGATCGTCTCCCGCTGGCTCGACGAGTGTCTCGTGGTCGCCCCGCGGGCGAACTGGGACGTGATGGTCCAGGACGTCTTCGGAGACCTGGACGTGCGGAACGACGATCAGCGCTGGCTCCGCCGGTACCTCTTGGCGGGCGCCTACGACATGGATGGGCTGGACAAACAGGGAAGGGTCGTCATCCCCCCGGAGCTCCGGGACCGCATCAACCTGGAGACCCGCGTGAAGCTCGTGGGGAACGGCGACCACTTCGAACTATGGAATCCCGCGCTCATCGAGCCCAAGTTCGGTGAGATGGAGCGAGAGGGGGTGTCGAAGTATGGCAACGGTCGTGACGACATTGGAAACTAAGCGCACACTTCATGAGCCCGTCCTCGTGGACGAGGTCGTCGGGACGCTCGCGCCCGCGGAGGGCGAGACCGTCGTCGACTGCACGTTCGGCGCCGGGGGGCATGCGCGTGCCCTCGCGCCCGGTGTCGGGCGGCGCGGCGCGTACATCGCCATCGACCGCGACCCGTCGACGGAGCCGCTGTTCGTCGGGTTCTCCGAGCACTCGAACTGCAGCACGCGCTACATCCGCGCGGACTTCGCGGAGGGCCTCGAGACGCTTCTGGACGAGGGCGTGGCCGCCGACGTCATCCTCATGGACCTCGGGGTCTCGTCCATGCAGGTCGACCGCCCCGAGCGCGGCTTCTCCTATTCGCGCAGCGCGCCGCTCGACATGCGCATGGACGACACGCAGGGCGTGACGGCGGCCGACCTCCTGGCCACCGCGGACGAGGCGGAGCTGGCGGGCTGGTTCCGCGCCTACGGCGAGGAGCGCTACGCCAGGCCCATCGCGCGCGGCATCGTGCGCCGGCGGGCCGAGCGCCCCATCCGCAGCACCTGTGACCTCGTCGAGGTCATCCGCACCAGTATCCCGACGCCGGCCCTCTTCGCCGGGGGACACCCCGCCAAGCGGGTCTTCCAGGCGCTGCGCATCGTCGTGAACGACGAGCTCGGCCTCCTCGAGCGTGGCCTCGAGGCGGCGTTCGACGTCCTGGCGACGGGCGGGCGACTGGGCGTGATCACGTTCCACTCGCTCGAGGACCGCATCGTCAAGCGCTTCATGCAGGCCAAGGCGCAGGGCTGCACCTGCCCGCCGGATCTCCCGGCCTGCATCTGCGGAGGCACGGCCCAGGCGGCGCTCCTGCTTCCCAAGGCGGTGGCACCCGGGACCGAGGAACAGGAGCGCAACCCGCGCTCGCAGTCCGCGAAGCTCCGCGCACTGGTGAAGGTGGCGGGATGAGCACCCGCGGCGCACTGGCACGCGACGAGGTCGCGCGTCCGGAGCCCCGTCCGCGCCCCCGTCCCACGGCGGTGCGGACCCAGCCGCGGCGTCGCCGGCGCCCCCGCATCCGGCTCGGTCTCCTCACGATCCCGCTGGTGGCCCTTCTCTTCTCCGGGGTCGTCTTCATCAACGCCCGTGAACTCGCGCTGGTCAAGCGTCAGGGACAGGTCGTCCGGCAGACGTCCGAGGTACAGGACCAGCTGGCGGCCCTCACCGCCCGCCAGGGCAAGATCGACGCCGGCGTCCGGGGATGGGCGGAGAAGACGGGGATGGTCAGCCCGTCGAGCGACCTTCTGCACTACGTCACCGCCCGGCCCCAGACCGCCCCCACCCCCTGAGTCGAAGGAGCCCGCTCTGAGCGCACCCCGCAGCGAGATGCCCGGGATGTCACGCAGCCGCGTGCGGGTCCTGGTGCTCGTGGTCACCCTTCTGTTCACGGTGCTCGCCATGCGCGCCGTGTGGCTGGGGGTGGTGCGCGCCGGGTGGCTCACATCGAAGGCCGACACGCAGCACTACACCCCGATCGACACGCCGGCCCAGCGGGGTGCGATCGTGAGCTCCGACGGGCAGACGCTGGCGGACGACGTGCCGTCCATGCTCATCACCGCGGACCCCCGCCACGTGGACGATCCCAAAATGGTCGCCGACACGATCGCCTCCGCGACCGGCGGCGACGAGGAGCGCCGCGACACCATGCTCGGGCTCCTGCAGTCCAAGAGCGCGTACGTGATCCTGGCGAAGCAGGTCTCCTGGGAGAAGGGGCAGTACCTGCAGAACCTCAACATGGACGGCGTGCACTTCGAGGGCACGCTCAAGCGCACCTACCCGATGGACGTCGTCGCGGGACAGGTTCTCGGCCTCACGCAGACGGACGACGGCACGGGCATCGACGGCCTGGAGAAGAAGCTCAACGGCGTCCTGGCCGGGACCGCCGGCCACCGTGTCGAGGTCCGCGACCAGCTCCTCGGGCAGACCGTCCGCATCGACAACATCCGCGAGCCGAAGGCCGGCAAGACGGTCACGCTCACCATCAACGCGGACATCCAGCGCAAGATGGAGGAGATCCTCGCCGCCACGCGTTCCGAGTACAAGGCCAAGAGCGCGTCGGGCATCGTCATGGACCCCCGGTCGGGTGCCATCCTCGCGATCGGGAGCGTCCCGCTCGTCAACCCCAACAACCGGGCCAAGCTCAAGGCGGACTCCCTGCGGCTGCGCCCGGTGACCGACGCCTACGAACCCGGCTCGGTGTTCAAGGTCGTGACCGTCGCCGGGGCTATGGACGAAGGGCTCACCACGCCGTCGACGCTCTACCACGTCCCGCCGTTCATCAAGGTGAAGGCCGGCGAGGGGCAGGAGGACTACACGGTCGGCGACTCGCATCCGCGCTACGCGTACGAGGACATGACCACCACGCAGATCCTGCAGAAGTCAAGCAACATGGGCGCCGTCACCATCTCCACGGGCCTCAGCAAGCGCAACAGTCTCCGCAAGTGGATGGCCCGCTTCGGGTTCGGGGCCGACACCGGCATCGACACGCTGGGCGAGGAGGCGGGCGACCTGCCGAAGACGCCCTGGAACGAGGGGCAGCGCGTGAACATCCCGATCGGCCAGGGAGTCACCGCCACGCTGCTGCAGCAGGCACGTGCCTACGCCGCGATCGCCAACGGCGGCGAACTGGTCACCCCGCACCTGGTGAGGTCCGTCGACGGGGTCGCGACGCAGGCGGGGCCGCGCAAGCGCATCCTGAAGGCGTCGACGGCCAAGCAGCTGACCGGCATCCTCGAGACGGTGGTCGAGCCGAACGGCACGGCCGTCTCGGCGGGCCTCAAGAACTACACCGTCGCCGGGAAGACGGGCACCGCCCAGAAGGTGGATCCGACGACCCAGAAGTACTCGGACACCCTCTTCCGGTCCTCGTTCATCGGGTATGTACCGGCCTCGAAACCGCGTCTGGTGATCGCCGTGATGGTCGACGAGCCCGATCCCGTGGGTCCGCACACCGGTGGCGAGGTGGCCGCACCGGCGTTCAAATCCATCGCCGACTTCGCGCTGGGGGAACTCAGCATCCCGCCGGGCTGACCAATGGGCCGCCTGGTGGCCGGCGCGGCCGGGGCGTCCGCGACATGGCCGGCCGTCGGGCCGATGGGCGTCCGCTGCCCACCTGTGACGACGTGGTGCCGGGCATCGCGTCCGCACAGGCTGGCACCAGACATCCGGCGGTGTCTGGTGGATTCGACGAAAAGCGCGAAGGAGCAGGCGATTCGCCCTGATGGTCGTCGCGGTGGGCGGGTGTGGTGTCCGCCGTCGTGCCCGCACACATGTGTGACGGCGGTTCGCGGCGGAGTCCTCCATGCGCTCGGCGGGCGTTCCCGGTGCCACACGATGCGCACGCGGGTCGTCCACAGCGGTGTATTACCATCGATCGGCGAATGACCCTGCAGGAGCTCACGACGGGCATCCCCGGTGCGGTGCTGCACGGACCCGCCGCCACCGGCATGCCGATCGACGGGGTCGTGTATCGATCCGACCGCGCCCGCCCCGGCACCGTCTTCGCCTGTCTCCGGGGGGTCGCGGCCGACGGTCACGACTACGCCGCAGCCGCCGTGGCCGCCGGGGCCGGTGCGCTCATCGTCGAGCGCGTCCTGGACATCGGCGTGCCGCAGGTCGTCGTGCCCGACGCCCGCCTGGCGGCCGCCCTCGTCGCCACACGCCTGGCCGGCGATCCGAGTGCGGGCCTGCGGATGGTCGGGATCACCGGGACCAACGGCAAGACGACGACCTCCTTCCTCATGCACTCGGTGCTCCAGGCCGCCGGACACGCGACCGGGCTCATCGGCACCGTCGAGGTCCGGATCGGCGGACAGGTCGTCCCGGCCACGCACACCACGCCCGAGAGCGTCGACCTCCAGGACCTGCTCGTCGCCATGCGCGAGGCCGGCGACACCGCGTGCGTCATGGAGGTGTCGTCGCACGCGCTCAGCCAGCGACGGGTGGCCGGTGTGCGATTCGACGCGGCCCTGTTCACGAACCTGACGCGGGACCACCTGGACTACCACCCGGACGTCGAGCACTACTACGCCGCCAAGCGCGCCCTGTTCATCCGTCCGGAGGGCGAGGGGGACGATCCCCCCGCCGCGGTGAACCTCGACGACGCCTACGGACGCCGTCTGGCGGGTGAGACGGGGGCCCTCACGTTCGCCGTCGACGACCTCGGTGCGGACATCCGTCCCGTGGCCCTCACCATGCACGCCGCCGGATTCAGTGCGACCATCGCGACCCCGCGGGGCCCGCTCGACGTCGAGAGCCGGCTGCGCGGCCATTTCAACGTCTCCAACGTCGCCGGGGTCGTCGCCCTGGGCGAGATTCTCGATCTCTCCCACGATGCCGTCGCCCGGGGGATCGCCGCGCTCGCGGGTGTCCCCGGCCGGTTCGAGGCCATCGACGCCGGACAGGACTTCCAGGTGCTCGTGGACTACGCCCACACGCCGGACTCGCTGGAGAACATCCTCGTCTCGGCCCGGCGGCTGGTCCCGCAGGGCGGACGCCTGGTCGTCGTCTTCGGTTGCGGCGGTGACCGCGATCGCGGTAAGCGTCCCCAGATGGGCCGCATCGCCGCGGATCTGTCGGACGTCGCGATCGTCACGTCGGACAACCCGCGGACGGAGGACCCGGCGCGCATCATCGATGACATCGTTGGGGGGATGGGCGACGGGCGCGCGGAGTGTCTCGTCGACGGTGATCGCCGCAGTGCGATCGAGCGTGCCCTGACCGGCGGGAGGACGGGTGACGTGATCGTCATCGCCGGCAAGGGACATGAGCGTTACCAGGAAATCCGCGGCGTGAAACACCGTTACAGTGATGCCGCAGTGGTGCGTGCCGCGCTGGCCGGGAGCATG
>CALMEC010000189.1 GCA_937862675.1 uncultured Actinomycetes bacterium | reverse complement strand
GAGCCGCAGTCCGTCGCAGGAGGTGCTCGGCGGTGCCTCGAAACCGCCGGTCGCCATGCACACGCCGACGCGCGGGATGTGGATGGTGCGCCCGCGGGGCATCTGCCGTGGAGCGAGCCGCGTGCAACGGAGTCCCGGATCGTCGTCGCCGGGGGGCACGGGTACCGCGGCTTCAGGTCTCCGTCGGCACGAACTCGAGATCGGTGGTGATGTCGAGGGCCTTTCCCAGGGAACGCGCGACACCGCATGCCGACACGTGGTGGGTGTGCGCCCGATCCGCCGCCGCGCGCTTAGCCTCCGGCGCGACCAGCCGGTAGTGGACGCGCACGCGGGGCAGGATCATCACGCCGTCCTCGTCGATCTCGATGTCGCCCTCGCCGCGAGCGGTCAGCCGATCGTCCTCGGGATCGATGCCCCGTGCGCTCAGCGCCTTGCCGAGCGTCCCGGTGAGACACGCGCTCAGCGCGCCGAGCACATGGTCGAACGTCCCGGCGTGCTCCTGGTGCGGGCCGGTCTCCGGCATCTCGTAGAACGCCGCCTGGAACGTCGGGACGCCGTAGACCGCGGTCTCGCCGGTGGTCGCGAACCGTGCCTGGCGAACCGGCGGGTTCCGGCGTTCGACGTCGACGTGGACGGTGCCGATCATGTGTGGCGTTGCCATCGTGTGACCCTCCGGTGGTACGAGTGATCGTCTCCGGGGGACGATACAACCCGCCGCGCTGCCCGTGATCGTGCTCGTGCCGGGTTGACGGCGCCCTCGGCCGGTCTCGCCGGAACGGGCGCCCCCCGGTCGTCTCGTCGGAGCGCGGCATCGGCCGAGGAGGGGTCTCCTCCGCGGATGGCCGGCACCGGGACGCCAGCCGGGCGGCCCGGGACTAAAGCCGAAAACCTTCATGTCCGATAGTGGGGAGAGGATGCGATCGCCGGATCGCGTCTCTCGCCGGCCCACCCTGGAGACCACATGACCAAGCAGGAAGAGACCCAGGTGATCCTGGACGGGCTGCGCACCGGTATGCCCGAGGTGCGGGGTGTGCTGATCGCCACGGTCGACGGTCTGTCCGTCGCCCGGTCGTTCGCCGACGACATGGACCACCAGCGGGTGGCCGCCATGTCCGCCACGGCGGTGGGCCTCGGAAAGCGGATCGCCGAGACCCTCGGAGCGGGTGAGTTCACCGAGACCTCGGTCTCCGGCCGGGACGGCAACGCGTACCTCTACGCGGTCGGATCCACGGGCGTCCTCGCCGTCATCACCCGGTCGGACACCAACGTCGGGCACCTCCACATCGAGGCGCGAGAGGCCGCGCGGAGGATCGCGGCCATCCTCTAGACGGTCCGTTCCACGGAGTGGTGGACGTGCGATGTCCCGGCGGTGGATGCGGGATCCCTGAGCATGTCCAGGGGTGCGCCGACTCGTCGGTCCGAGGTGCTCGGTGGACGGGGCGGGCGGGCAGACCGCCGCCGGGGAGGTGTACCACGCCGCGAGACCGCGGAGCCGCACGTCTCGGGCCACCGGACCACGGCCGGGACGATGCGACGGGCCGGCCCCGGCATCCCCGTTCGGTCCGGTGGGTCAGATCACCTGAACGAGCGGCTCATCCCTCGCGGCGGTGGACGGCCCAGAGGGTCAGGGAGCGTCCGTCGACGGTCCAGGTGCCGGCGACGGCGTCCTCCGGTATCCGCCCGGTCGAGACGAGACACCGGTGCTCCGCCCCGCTGGTGATCTCGGGGATGACCACGTCGCACGCGTCCGGTCCCGCGTTCACCACGAGCAGAAGGGAGTCGTCGGTCACCTGCCGTCCCGTCACCGGGTCCCGGTCGGGGAGTCCGTCCCCGTTGAGGTACGCGACCAGTACGCGCATGTCCGGGTCATCCCAGGTGTGCTGGTCGATGGGCGTGCCGTCCGGCCCGTGCCACACGACGTCGGGAGACCCCGGTCCGCCGCCGTTCTCCCCGGTGAGGAACGACGAGCGGCGCAGCACCGGGTGCGCGCGCCGGACAGCGATCACGTCCCGGACGAACCGGAGGAAGACGCGGGTCTCGTCCGTCAGGTGCCAGTCGTGCCACGAGAGCACGGAGTCCTGGCAGTAGGCGTTGTTGTTGCCGTGCTGGGTGCGTCCCAGCTCGTCGCCCCCGCAGATCATCGGCACGCCCTGCGAGAGGAGGAGCGTCGCCATGAGGTTCCGCATCTGGCGCCACCGGCGGTCTCGGATCGCCGGGTCGTGGCTCGGGCCCTCGGCACCGCAGTTCCAGCTGCGGTTGTCGTCGGTCCCGTCGCGGTTGTCCTCCCCGTTGGCCTCGTTGTGCTTGTGCTCGTAGGACACGAGGTCGTGGAGGGTGAATCCGTCGTGGGCAGTGATGAAGTTGACCGATGCGGACGGACGCCGTGCGCCGTCGTCGTAGATGTCACTGGACCCCGCGAGGCGCCGGGCGAACTCGCCGACGGTGGACCGCCCGCGCCAGAAGTCCCGCATGCCGTCACGATAAGGGCCGTTCCACTCGCTCCACGGCGCCGGGAACCCTCCGACCTGGAAGCCGCCCATGCCCAGGTCCCACGGCTCGGCGATCAGCTTGACCCGCGAGAGCACGGGATCCTGTCCGATGGCGGTGAGGAGGGCGGCCGTCGGTGTGAAGTCCCAGGGGTCACGTGCCAGTGCCGTGGCCAGGTCGAATCGGAATCCGTCGACGTGCATCTCGGTGACCCAGTACCGGAGGCTGTCCATGACGAGCCGGATCACGGCCGGATGTCCCGTGTCGACGGTGTTCCCTGTTCCTGTCACATCGACATAGTCGCCCGGTGTCTCCGGGCGCGAGCGGTAGTAGGTCGTGTCGTCCAGGCCGCGGAAGCCGATCATGGGACCGTCCGGGCCCCCCTCGCCCGTGTGGTTGTAGACGACGTCGAGGATCACCTCGAGGCCCGCGCGGTGGAGCTCCCGCACCATCGTCCGGAACTCCGTCACCTGACCGCCGCGCGTGCCGGTCGACGCGTAGCGCGCCGCCGGCGCGAAGTACCCGACCGAGCTGTAGCCCCAGTAGTTGTGCTGTCCGCGGCGGCGCAGCATGGGCTCGTCCACCGCGTGGTGCACGGGCAGCAGTTCGACGGCGCTCACGCCGAGCGACGTCAGGTGGCCGATCACGGCAGGATGGGCGAGCCCGGCATACGTGCCGCGGATCTCCGGCGGGAGCTCCGGATGGCGCATCGAGATCCCCCGGACGTGCGCCTCGTAGACCACCGTCTCCGACCACGGGTGGTCCGGTGGGCGGTCGTCGCCCCAGTCGAAGGCCGTATCGACCACCACGCCGGCGGCCGTCGCTCTCCGCGAGTCGAGCGGGGACGGCGCCCCGTCGGCGTCCGCCGCGCTCATGGAGGGGTCGTCGGTCTCGATCACCCCGTCGATGGCCCGGGCGTACGGGTCGAGGAGGAACTTCGACGCGTTGAAGCGATGGCCGGCCGCCGGATCCCACGGTCCGCTCGCGCGGTACCCGTATCGCTGGCCGGGCCCGATCCCGGGGACGCGGACGTGCCAGACGTGGGCGTCGCGCTCGGCCAGGGGGACCTGGGTCTCCGCGCCGGCGTCGTCGACGAGGCAGAGATCGATGGCCTGCGCATGCCGGGAGAAGACGGCGAAGTTGGTTCCGTCGCCGTCCCACGTCGCCCCCAGGGGGTATGGACGGCCGGGCAGGGGGAGGGGTGGTGTCATGGTCTCCGGATCACGCGTCGGCGGGTCGCCGTCGCGGCCGGCCGGCGCCCTGTTCACTGCGGGACGTCACGTGGACGGGTCGGGCTCCGGGGTGAACCAGAGGACGCCGAGCGGCGGCAGCGTCAGGCGCAGCGCCTGATGACGCCCGTGGAGCGGCATGGGTTCGGCGGTCACCGCCCCCGCGTTGCCGACGTTCGTGCCGCCGTAGAGGCCGGCGTCGGTGTTCAGCACCTCGATCCACCGGCCGGACCGCGGCACGCCGACGCGGTAGTCCGTTCGGACGACCGGTGACATGTTGGCGACACAGACGAGCGGCGGCGAGTCGTCCGCACGGCGTTCGAACGCGAGGACGTTGGCGGCGGCGTCACCGCCCTCGATCCATGTGAAGCCCTGCGGGGTGGCGTCGTAGGTCCACAGAGCCGCGACACCCCGGTACACGGTGTTGAGATCGCGGACGAGACGCTGTATCCCGAGGTGCTCGTCATAGCGGAGAAGGTGCCAGGGGAGGCTGGCGTCGGCATCCCACTCGCCCGGCTGCGCAATCTCCCCGCCCATGAACAGGAGCTTCTTGCCCGGATGCGCCCACATCCAGCCGAACAGGGCACGGAGGTTCGCCAGGGCCCTCCAGCGGTCGCCGGGCATGCGCTGGAGCAGGGATCCCTTGCCGTGCACGACCTCGTCGTGCGACAGGGGAAGGATGAACTGTTCGCTGAACGCGTAGACCAGCCCGAACGTCAGGTCGTTGTGGTGGTGCGCCCGGTACACGGGGTCGCGCGCCATGTAGCGCAGCGTGTCGTGCATCCAGCCCATGTTCCACTTGAAGTCGAAGCCCAGCCCCCCGGACGAGGTGGGCCGCGAGACGCCGGGCCACGCCGTGGACTCCTCGGCGCACATGATCGCGCCGGGCACGTCGGCGTGCGTGACCTCGTTGAGGGCGCGCAGGAAGTCGATCGCCTCCAGGTCCTCCCGGCCGCCCTCTGGGTTGGGGAGCCACCCGCCCTCCTCACGCGAGTAGTCCAGGTAGAGCATCGACGCCACGGCGTCCACGCGGAGGCCGTCCACATGCATCTCGCGCAGCCAGTAGAGGGCGCTCGCGATGAGGAAGTTCCGGACCTCGGTGCGGCCGAAGTTGAAGATCAGGGTGCCCCAGTCCGGGTGGGATCCCCGGCGGGGGTCGGCATGCTCGTACAGCGCGGTGCCGTCGAAGCGGGCGAGGGCGAAGTCGTCGCGGGGGAAGTGCGCGGGCACCCAGTCCAGGATCACGCCGATCCCGGCCTCATGGCATGCGTTGACCAGGGACCGGAACCCGTCGGGGTCGCCGAATCGTCCCGTGGGACAGAAGTAGCCCGTGCACTGGTATCCCCATGACCCGCCGAACGGATGCTCGGTGACCGGCAGGAACTCGACGTGCGTGAACCCCATGTGGGTCACGTACTCCACCAGCTCGACGGCCATCTCGTCATAGGTGAGGGAACGGTTTCCCTCGTCCGGATTGCGCCGCCACGAGCCCAGGTGCACCTCGTAGACCGAGAACGCCTCCTCCCACGGGCGTCGTTCCGGACGGGCGGCCATCCACTCGTCGTCCGTCCAGCGGAAGTCCGAGTCCTCCACCACGGAGGCCGTCCGGGGCGGGATCTCGGCCCGTCGCGCCATCGGATCCGCCTTGAGGCGCATGACCCCGTCCGCCCCGTTGACGGCGAACTTGTACTCGGCGCCGGCGCCGACCCCCGGGATGAAGACCTCCCAGACGCCGGAGCGTCCCAGCGAGCGCATGGGATGCGTCTCGTCGTCCCACCCGTTCCACCCGCCGACGACGCTGACGCCCCGTGCCGCCGGGGCCCAGACGGCGAACGCGGTGCCGTCGACATCCTCCAGGGTGCGGAGGTTGGCGCCGAGGACACGCCACAGGTCGTGGTGGCGTCCCTCCGCGATGAGGTGGAGGTCCAGCTCGCCCAGCGTCGGAGGGAACAGGTACGGATCCGCCCCCCGATGGGAACCCTCCGGGTACCGGGTCTCGATCTCCGCCGGCGCATCGTCGGCTCGGGCCAGGAACAGGGCGCTGCCGTAGCGCCTCAGCGGGATCGTGGCACCGGATCGCGTCGTGACGACGACAGCCTCGGCCTGGGGACGCCACACCCGCACCACCCCCTCGCCGTTCTCCTCGTGGAACCCGAGGACCCGGTGCGGGTCGTGGTGCTGGCGTCGTTCCAGCAGGTCGATCTCGTGGCGCAGGTTCACCTGTCGTCCCCGATCATCCGCTCGAGCCCCTCGACCGGGATGGACGTCCAGTCCGGCCGGTGCGCGCGTTCGTAGCCGATCTCGTAGAGGACCTTCTCCAGCTCGAACAGCGCAGTCAGCTCACGTCGCACGGCGTCGGTCGGGGGCAGGAGGCCTGTGGACTCGACGGCGTCGATGTAGCCGCGGGTGACGACCTCGCGCGCCGTCCGTGCCCATCGGTCCGGCACCTCGGCGCCCCCGATGCGTGCGGCGCCCGCGGCGTAGTCGATCGACCGCAGGAGACCCGCGAGGTCGCGCAGCGGCGAATGCTTGCGGCGTCGCTCGATGAGCGAGCGGTCCGGCTCGCCCTCGAAGTCGGTGATCTCCCAGTGGTCGCCGACCCACAGCGCCTGGCCCAGATGGAGGTCGCCGTGGACCCGGATGCGCCGGCCGAGGCCCGAGGCGGTGGACAGTCGTCCGGACAGCAGGCGCACGTCGTCGCCCCGGTGACGGAGGGGTGCCAGGAGGGGGTCGTCCGGTGGGAACTGCGCGAACATCTCGATGATCAGCTCGTCGAGCGTGGCCGCCGAGAGCGCCACCGACTGCGGGTCCACGTCCTCCGGCGTGAAGGCCGGGTCGGAATGGCCGGCGAGGGCGGCGTGCAGGCGACCGGTCGCCGCTCCCAGCTCCTCCAGGACGGCGAGCATGGAGTCCCCGCGCCCCTCGCGGAGGGCCGACAGCACCAGCTCCCAGCCGTCGATCGCACCGGACCGGAACGGCTGCAGGACGCCGAGGGTCGTGTTCATGAGCCCGCCGCGGTGCTCGTACGATCCGAGCAGTCCGGGCACCAGCCGTGTCCCCTCGTCGCGCAGCGCCGTGAGCATCTCCAGCTCCGGGTGGAGTCCCGGTTCGAGGCGCCGGTAACACTTCAGGATCAGCCGGTTGTCGACGATGACGGAGGTGTTGGACCCGGCTCCGGAGGCGAGGCGTGCGTCCTGGGGGAGGGGTGCCACGGAGTCGGCGGACGACGACGTGAACACCAGCGAGCGGTCGTCGCCCGTGATGGTGCGGCCGTCGCGCATTGCCCGCACGATCTGGACGAGGGGCCCGGGCTCCAGACCCAGGTCGTAGATCTCCACGTCGTCCACGGTGGCGATGGCGTCCTCGCCCCCACGCGGTTCGCGCATCCCGAGGAGGAGCTGATAGACGGTGTGCGTACCCAGGGCGACGTATGCCTCCGCCAGGGCGATGGCGACCACCGGCTCGCCCTCCATCACATGGACGCTCGAAATCGTCACGCCGACGAACGAGTCGCCGCGCGTCCAGCGCTGGCGTGACAGGAACGCCACGAGCGCATCGGACCCGATGCGGTGGATGCGCCGTTCGACATCGTCTGCCAGTGAACTCACGACGGTTGCTCCAGATGGAACCAGAAGTACCCGCGCGGGGCGAGCGTGAGGAGATAGGGAAGCTCGCCGATGAGCGGGAACTCGGCACCTCCGAGGAGCTCGACCGGCCTCCAGTCACGATACCGCGAAAGGTCCAGCTCGACCGCCTGCGCCGAACGTGCGAGGTTGTGCACGCACAGCACGGTGTCGTCCTCCCAGGTGCGGACATGGGCGAAGATGGTGGGGTTCGAGGTCGACAGAGGCGCGTACTCGCCGAGTCCGAACACGGGGCGCTGCTTGCGGAGCGCGATGAACCGCTGCGCCCAGCGCAGGAGCGAGGTCGGGGAGCGCAGCTGCGCCTCCACGTTCACGGCGGCGAACCCGTGCACCGGATCCATGAGCGGCGGCAGGTACAGCTGGGCGAAGTCGGCGCGCGAGAAGCCGCCGTTGCGGTCGCTCGTCCAGTGCATGGGCGTGCGCACGCCGTCGCGGTCACCCAGGTAGATGTTGTCGCCCATCCCGATCTCGTCGCCGTAGTACAGCACCGGTGAGCCGGGCAGCGAGAACAGGATCGCCGTCATGAGCTCGATCTCGTCGCGCCCGTTGTCGAGCAGCGGTGCCAGGCGGCGGCGGATGCCCAGGTTCAGCTTGGCCCGCGGATCGCGGGCGTACTCGGCGTACATGTAGTCGCGTTCGTCGTCCGTCACCATCTCGAGCGTCAGCTCGTCGTGGTTGCGCAGGAAGAGCCCCCACTGGCACGAGGCGGGGATGGGCGGCGTCTGGGCCAGGATGTCGACGATGGGCTGCGCGTTCTCCTTGCGGATGGCCATGAACATGCGCGGCATGAGCGGGAAGTGGAACGCCATGTGGCACTCGTCGCCGTCGCCGAAGTAGTCGACGACATCGGCCGGCCACTGGTTGGCCTCCGCGAGGAGCACGCGGTCGGGATAGCGCTCGTCGATCTCGCGGCGCACGCGCTTGAGGTACGCGTGGGTCTCCGGGAGGTTCTCGCAGATCGTGGCCTCGCGCTCGAACAGGTACGGCACGGCGTCCAGGCGGAAACCGTCGAGGCCCAGGTCCAGCCAGAAGCGCAGCACCTCCAGCATGGCCTCCTGCACCTCGGGGTTGTCGTAGTTGAGGTCCGGCTGGTGGCGGAAGAAGCGGTGCCAGTAGTAGGCGCCGGCCTCCTCGTCCCATGTCCAGTTGGACTCCTCGGTGTCGATGAAGATGATCCGGGCGTCCTCGTAGCGATGCTTCGTGTCGGACCACACGTACCAGTCGCGCTTGGGGCTCTCGGGCGAGGAACGCGCCTCCTGGAACCACGGGTGGTCGCTGGAGGTGTGGTTCATGACCAGGTCGGCGATCACGCGGATCCCCCGCTGGTGGGCGGATTCGATCAGCTCGCGGAAGTCGCCGACGGTGCCGTAGTCGGGATGGACGTTGAAGAAGTCGGCGATGTCGTAGCCGCCGTCGCGCATGGGCGACGGGTACATGGGGAGCAGCCAGATGCAGTCGATGCCCAGCCACTCGAGGTAGTCGATCTTGTCGATCAGCCCGCGGATGTCGCCGTGCCCGTCCCCGTCGGCGTCGTTGAAGCCGCGGACGTAGATCTCGTAGAAGACCGCGGTCTTGAACCAGTGGGGCTCGGACTCGAACCATCCGGTGCCCATCTGCGGGTCGGGCGCCGTCACCGGCGGATCCCCAGGACGTGTGCGGCACCCGGGTCGAGCGCGACGTAGTTGCCGCCCGTGCGCCAGTCGTACACGGCGCCCGTCAGGTGGTCGGTCACCTGGAACGCGTCCGGCATGCCGGCCTCACGGGGCAGGGTGACGAGGCCGACGCGGCGAGCGACGGGATCCGTGTTGACCACGACGACGAGGGCCCCCGGTCCTTCGCCCCGGACGTAGGCCATGAGCGCGTCGTCCTCGGTCGAGAGGATGCGGACGGGCGTGATGCGTCGAAGTGATGGAAAGCGACGGCGGATCCGGTTGAGGTCGCGGAACAGCGGCAGGAGCGGGCCGTCCAGGTCACGGTGACGGATCGCGTACTTCTCCGAGTCGTCGTACTCCTCGCTCCTGGGGCGGACCGCGGTGTTCTCCACGTTCTCGAAGCCGGAGTAGATGCCGTAGCTCGGCGACAGGGTGGCGGCCAGGACCATGCGGGCCCGGAAGGCGGGCTCCCCGCCGGCCTGGAGGTATTCGGTCAGGATGTCCGGCGTGTTGACGAAGAAGTTCGGGCGGAAGGCCAGTGAGACCGGCGGGGCGGCGAGCTCCCGGATGTAGTCACCCAGCTCCGCGGCGCCGTTGCGCCAGGTGAAGTACGTGTACGACTGCTGGAATCCGATGGCGCCGAGCTCGTACATCAGGGCGGGACGCGTGAACGCCTCGGCCAGGAAGATCACGTCGGGATGCGCGGACCGCACCCGCGCGATGAGCCACTCCCAGAAGCGGATTGGCTTGGTGTGGGGGTTGTCGACCCGGAACACGCGGACGCCCTGGGCGATCCAGTGGTCGATCACATCGGCGAGCGCGTCCCACAGCCCGCGCCAGTCGTCGCAGTCGAAGTCGAGGTTGTAGATGTCCTGGTACTTCTTGGGCGGGTTCTCGGCGTACTTCAGGGTGCCGTCGGGGCGTCGCGAGAACCAGTCCGGATGCTCGACCAGCCAGGGATGGTCGGGCGAGCACTGCAGTGCGAAGTCGAGGGCGATGTCGATGTCGCGCTCGCGCGCCTCCGCCACGAGGGCGCGGAACTCGTCGGGCGTCCCCAGCCCCGGGTGGATGGCCGTGTGTCCTCCGGTGGCGTCGCCGATCGCCCACGGACTCCCGGGATCGCCGGGCGTGGCGACCAGCGTGTTGTTGCGTCCCTTCCGGTGGGTCAGGCCGATCGGGTGGATCGGCGGGAGGTAGATGACGTCGACGCCCAGGTCGGCGAAGTCGTCCAGTCGTTCGGTGACGCCGGCGAAGCCGCCCCATGATCGCGGGAAGAGCTCGTACCAGGTGCCGAACGCGGCGCGCTCGCGGTCGACGTCCAGCCGGTGGGCCGGGGTGCGCACGCCCTCCGCCCGGGGAGCCAGCGTCGCCATCGCGTGCACCACCCCCTCGGAGAGTGCGGCCTCCGTCCGTTCGTCCTGGGGCGCGGTCGCCGTGCGGAACGTCGTCAGTGCGGCGTCCACGTCCGGTTCACCGGTGGTGACGATCTCGGCGTCGTCGACGAGGGCGAGCCCCTCCAGCAGCTCGCTCGCGAGATCGGCCTGGCCTCCGTCGATCCGGCGGTGCATCTCGTGGCACCAGGAGGCATAGCGGTCGGTCCACGCCTCGACCGCGAACTCGTGGGTCCCGATCCCATCGCAGGTGAAGGTGGCCGACCACCGATCGGTGCCCGACGCCTCCGTCATCGCGACCTCGATCCATCCGCCGCCGGCCGGACGGTGGCGGACGACGGCGCGCAGGACCTCGTGCCCGTCCCGGATGACGGTGGCCGACACCGTCACGGGGTCTCCGTCGATCGTCTTGGGCATCCCGCCGGGGACGGCGGGCGCGACGTCCTGGATGATGATCCGTGCGGGGCGGGTCTCGGGGGGCGTCATCTTCACCTCGTCAGCATGCCGAACCGGCACGCGGGCTGCCGGGAGGGACGGTGACCGGAACGTGGCATCGTCCGGGAGCCCGTCCATCGCGCCATGGAATCAGGGATCGGTGGCCGTGGGGTTAGGGCCGTCCCTGACGGCGTCCGCCGGACGGATGGCCAGCGTCGTCGAGATGTCCACGTCCGAGGGGCCGCCGGGGAAGCCCGCCTGTGACAGGAGCACCGCGCCGAAGACCGCGCTCCAGAAGGTCTTGGTCGCCCGTTCGGTGTCCTGGTCGGTGGTCCATCCGCGGTCGGCCATATGACGTTCGACGTATCGCTCGGATCGGCGGAAGAGGATGCTGAGGCCGGTCTGGAGGACGGGCCTCACCAGGGCGTTGCCGCGTGCGATGGCGAGCGCGCTCACCACGGCGGTCGTCGACGGCATGGTGAGGGCCGTGCGCGCGAGCACGCGCCGGAAGCGGTCGGGCGCGGTATCGAAGCCTTCCTGGCACGCACCGGCGCGGACGAACTGATGGTGACGGCGCAGGTGTTCGATCACGCTGCGCGGGTGCGCTCCTTCGAGCTCCTCGCCGCGGCGACGGACCTGGAGCCGGCGAAGGCGTAGCGGCTCTCAGCGCACCGTGCCGC
>CALMEC010000188.1 GCA_937862675.1 uncultured Actinomycetes bacterium | reverse complement strand
GCCACGAGACGCCGGGCCGCCACCGGGACGAGGAAGCGTGCGCCCCGGCCTCCGGACACCGGACGATCACCCGCCCGTCCCGACCGGGGCCGAGGGGCGATGCACGATCACCGGACGACGGATCTCCGGTGGGACGCGGGAGCGCCCCACCGGACAGACATCACGTCAGGCCGCGCCCGCCTCCACCCACTCGTGGATGCGGCGGATGCCCTCCTCCATGTCCGCGTCGGCCATGGCGAAGCTGAACCGCGCGTATCCCGGCGTGCCGAACGCCTCACCGGGTACGAAGGCGACACCGGCCTCCCCGAGGATCGCGTCCGCGAGCTCCAGGGTGGTGTCGCAGACCGTCCCGCTGGGACCGAGCGGCTTGCCGAGGAGCGCCTGCATGTTGGGGTAGCCGTAGAAGGCCCCCTGCGGCTGGATGGCCGACACGCCCGGGATCGCGTTCAGCATCCGGTGCATGGTGTCCGCCCGCCGGGCGAACGCCTCGCGCATCGTCGCGATCGACGACTGGTCGCCGGTGATCGCCGCAAGCGCCGCGCGCTGCGACACGTTCGCCACGTTGGAGGTGGTGTGCGACTGGAAGTTGATCGCCGCCTTCGCGACGTCCTTCGGCGCGATGAGCCAGCCCACACGCCAGCCGGTCATGGCGTAGGTCTTCGCGACGCCGTTCACGATGACGCACTGGTCGGCGAGCTCGGGTACGACGGTCGGCATGCTCACGAACCGGTTTCCGCCGTAGACGAGGTGCTCGTAGATCTCGTCGGTGAGGACCCACACCCCGTTGTCGACGGCCCACCGGCCGATGGCGGCGACCTCCTCCGGTGAGTAGATCGCACCGCTGGGGTTGTCGGGGCTCACGAACAGGAGCACCTTCGTGCGGTCCGTCTTCGCCGCGTCGAGCTGCTCGACGGTGACCTTGAAACCGGACGCCTCGTCCGTCTGGACCACGACGGGCACGCCTCCCGCCAGGGTGATGGCCTCCGGATAGGTCGTCCAGTACGGCGCCGGGCAGATGACCTCGTCGCCCGGGTCGCACAGCGCGGCGAACGCCACGTAGACCGCGTGCTTGCCGCCGTTGGTCACCAGGATCTGAGAGGCCTCGCAGGTGAAGCCCGAGTCGCGCTGCGTCTTGGCCGCGATGGCCTCACGCAGCTCCGGAAGGCCGGCGGCAGGACTGTAACGGTGTTTCTTGGGGTCGCGGCACGCCTCGACGGCCGCTTCCACCACATGGTCCGGCGTGGGGAAGTCCGGCTCGCCCGCACCGAACCCGATGATGTTCTCGCCCTGGGCTTTGAGCGCCTTCGCCTTCGCGTCGACGGCGAGCGTGGCGGACTCGGCGATGCCGGCAAGGAGGGCGGACGTTCGGTTCATTCGGTGACCTCTCAGCAGGGAGCGGGTTACGGGCACGAGTTTACGGCGACCGGCGTTCGCACGTCTCGTGATTCGTGCGTCGCACGTCGCATGTCAGAACGGCGATCCGGCCGCGGGCACGCGGTGCCGGGGCCGACGCGAAGGCCGCCCCCGGACACCCGAACCGCATGAGATGTGGCTAGGCCGCCACCGTGAGGCGATTGGCGGCTGCGCGGGCGATCCAGTCGACCGCGGCGATGAGCTCGCCCGGCTTCTCGCCGATGAGGTCGTGGCCCGCGTCCACCTGCGCGAACTTGGCCCCGGGCAGCGACCGTGCCAGTTCCTCCTGGGTGTCGAGCGGATACGCCCGGTCCTCCGCACCCGCGAGGACGAACACCGGCGGCTCGATCTGGACGAGTGCGCCACGCAGGTCCGGACGGGTGCCCATGGCCTCGGCGGCAAGGGCGACACCCTCGGAACCGCCGCGCTCACGGATCATCCGTGCGACGCGCGCCCAGCGCTCCTGCCCCTCGATGTCCTCCGCCCGCGCACCGGCGCCACTGACCACCAGCGCCGAGACGAGTCCGGGGTGGCCGAGCGTCAGCGTGAGCGCTGCCGCCGCGCCGAGACCGAGCCCGACGACGATGGCGTCACCGCCCTCCGCGGCGATGAGCCGGGAGACGTCCGAGGCGAAGTCGTCGATGCTCCAGGGACCCGACGGTACCGGTGACGCGCCATGTCCACGGAGGTCGGGCGCAAGCACGCGGTAGCGCTTGCCGAGCGGCTTGAGCGCGCGCAGCATGGCTTTTCCGTCGCGACCGAGGTCGTGAAGAGCGACGACAAGGGGACCCTTGCCGATCTCATGGGCCTTCAGCGTGATCGCCGGGGGCAGGGAAGGCATCGATACTCCTGTTGCTAACCAGTGTGGTAATGATTTACTGGTAAAGAGAATACGTCAGGAAGCTATCGATCGCAAATGGGCGTAGAGGATTTCCCGTGGGTCGGAGGGCGGCCGTCCCTCGACCTGTGCAACACCGCTGCCGGCGGACCCGATCTCATCGACGACGAGACGGCCCTCTCGGCGTGGCTGACGGCGGCGGGATGCGCGAAGGCCGCCCAACCGCCCGGCGACGCGGACGTCGCGCGCATCCGGCGGCTGCGCGACGACCTGCGCGCCGGGTTCATCACCCGCGACCCGGGTGCGATGGCCGAGATCCTGGACGGATGGCTCCGCGCGACGTCGGGGCACCTGTCCGTCGACCGCGAGACGCTCCAGCCCGCCTTCCGGGCGGATCCGTCGACCTTCGGCTGCGTGATCACGCCGATCCTCCTCGACGCCCTCACCATCGTCCGGGACGGCATGGACCGCGTGCGTGTCTGCGCCGCAGACGACTGCTCGATGCTCTTCCTGGACTGCAGCCGGAACGGAAGCCGTCGCTGGTGCTCCATGGACCGCTGCGGATCGCGTGCCAAGGCCAACGCCTACTACGAGCGCAAGCGCGCGGAGCGCGGGCCTGGCCGCTGACCGGCCGGCCGCGGTCCTACTGGGCGGCGATCGCCCGGGCCACGAGGGACTCCACGATGCGGGCGAACGCCTCGGGGTCCTCCAGGGCCGACAGGTGCCCCACCCCCGCGATGACATGCCGCTCCGCCCCGGGGATCCCGGTCACGAGACGATCGATGGCCTCGACCGGTATCACCTGGTCCAGTCCACCCTGCACGACGGCGGTCGGCACCGTGATCGCGGGTAGCACGTCAGCGCGGTCCGCGCGGTCGCGAAGCGCCTCCAGGGCACCGGTGACGGCCTCGGCCGGCTGCGCCTCGGCCGTGGCGCGAGCGGTGAACACGACATCGGGATCTGCGCCGGGGGCCGTCAGCTTCGGCATGAGCTCGTCCAGGAAGGCACCGAGGCCACGGGTCCGGATGGTGGCGATGCCGGCATCGCGTCCGGCGCGGGCCTCCCCGGAATCGGACTCCGCCCGCGTGTTGGCCAGGATGAGGCCGTCGACGAGGTGCGGGTGCTCGGCCATGAGCGCCAGGGCGACGTAGCCGCCCATGGAGAGCCCGCAGACAACAACCGTCTCGGCGTCGGCACGCATGATGATCTCCGCGACCTCACCGGCCAGATGCGTGATGCTGAGGTCGTCGTCGAGCTCACGGCCGCCGAAACCCGGGACCTGAGGAGCGATCACGTCCACCGGGATGCGGAGGCGGCCGCGCATCGCGTCCCAGAACGACGCGTCCTGAGGGAACGGATGCAGCAGCACGAGGGTGGGAGGTTGCGATCTCACCTGGCAATCTTAGGAGCATGACCGCGTCCGCACCAGCTGCCGATACGACGGCCATCCCACGGAACAGTGGGGGCTTCGGGGGTCTCACCCCCAGCGGAGCCATCGGCGAGACGGCCGAGACGCTCGTCGTCTGCCTCGGCGTCGAGCACCACATGGAGGGGGCCGCGGTCTCCATCCTTCTCCTGACGGCCACGCCCGGGATCATCGAGTGGGATCCGAGGGAGGGGCTCAGCGTCTCCGACGACGCATACGGCAGCTACGCCGTGGAGCCCATCACCGTGACAAGCGCCCTCGGCCAGGTCGAGGCGACCGTGTGGATCTCGCCGGCGATCCCGCAGGCGGCCCACGTCCTCCGCCTGGACGTGGACGCGGTCCAGCGGGTCAACCCGGCTCGCGGCGAGCGCGGGCTGCAACGCGAGCTCTCCGAGGGCCCCTGGTCCATCGACGTCGACCTCCGGCCGCCGCGCACCCTGCGCGACACCCCCGATCGCCCGATCACCGAGGACGAACCGGATGCGGCACAGGGAGTGCCCGCACGCACCCGCGCCATGTTCGACGGTGTCCTGCCCGTCGGCCAGGCGCACCTGGTGGAGGGCTCGGCCCTGTGCCTCACCGCCGTCGAGCGCTACACGGACCGATGGATCGCCAACGTGGTCGCCCTGGGGCCGGAGGACGCCGACACCGCGGCACCGGCCATCGGCCGAGCCCGTCTCGCCGCCTGGGACGACATCGGGACCACGTACCGGCTGACAGCGCTCAGCGGCTCGGCGCAGGGCACGTGGAGTCAGTGCGCCTACGAGGCCGTCCCGGCCCTCAGCCCCGAGGCGTCGATTCTCACCGTCGAGATGACGGACATCCCCCGCGGGCGCGACACCGGCTCGCGACGTTTCGCGATCGCCGGACCCGTCGTCTTCTCCAGCGCGATCACCGCATGACCGACACCTGGCCGGCCGGGCCGGTGTGGGTCGTCATCCCCACCTACAACGAGGCGGAGAACATCGAGGAGATGGCGACGACCCTGCTCGCGATCTTCGACGCGCAGTCGCTCGACGCACGCATCCTGGTCGTGGACGACGGATCGCCGGACGGGACCGCCGACATCGTCGACCGCGTCCACGACCGCGACGATCGCGTGGAGGTGCTCCGCCGGGCGGCGAAGGAGGGCATCGGCCCGGCCTACCTCGCGGGATTCCGCCGGGCGCTCGACCGGGGTGCCGAGCTGGTGGTCGAGATGGACGCCGACTTCTCGCACGACCCGCGGGACGTGCCGCGCCTGGTGGCGGCGGCCGAGCACGCCGACCTCGTGCTCGGCTCGCGCTACGTCACCGGTGGCGGCGTCACCCGCTGGGGGCCCCTTCGACGCGTCATCAGCCGCGCGGGCTCCGCATACGCGCGTCTCATCCTCCGCCTCCGGGTCCGCGACCTCACCTGCGGCTTCAAGTGCTTCCGGCGCACGGTGCTCGAGACGCTGCCGCTCGACGACGTCGGCGCGGCCGGCTACGTCTTCCAGATCGAGATGACCTACCGGGCGATCCTCGCCGGGTTCACGGTGCAGGAGATCCCGATCACCTTCACGGAGCGCATCCGAGGACAGTCCAAGATGGGTGGCGGCATCGTGAAGGAGGCCGCCCTCCGCATCCCGAAGCTGCGCGCCCTGCGACACCGGTAGCCCGCACCGGGATGGATCGCCATCCCGCGGCGGCGAAATGATCGGCCCCGTTCGACGACGTCGCCGATAACCGACTGCGGACGGCAGCCCGGTCCGCATCCGCCGCGGCTACCAGCCGGAGTTACAGCCCACCTTCGAGACCGAGAAGTCCCAGGCGGGACTGAGACGGCGGATCTCGGCTTTCGCCGCCCTCTGCGCCGCACCCGTGGTGAGCGCGGCGCGACAGCTCCAGGCCAGCGGACTGTCGGGCTGACGACCGGTGGCCGCGGCGGCCACGCGTGCCGCACCGGTGGCGTCGTGAAGCTCGTGCCGCGCCAGGGCCTCCTGGAGAAGCCCCTGGATCGACAGCGGATTGCGCTCGGCCGCCCGGCGCGCCAGGTCGCGCGACGCGACCCAGTCGCCGCGGTCGCCCTTCTCGATTGCCCTCTGCACCAGCGACTGACCGCTCCAGTACACGATGGCGCTCACCCACAGGGCCGCCACCACGGGCACCGCGGCCGCGCCGATCATCACGCGTCGCCGTGGCACGTCGGCGGCCGGCACCGACGGCATCCGGCCGAGGATCACTCCGGCGGCCGCGGCCGCGACCATCGACGCGGCGGGTATTGCCCAGGTCTCGTCCAGCTGCGAATGGACGAGGACGACGACCAGCACCGACAGTGCCGGGGCCGTCCTGCGCACGCCGAGCCGGCGCACGGCGACACCGGTGGCCGCGAGCACCACGGCCAGCAGGGCCAGGCCGACCAGTCCCAGCTCAGAGGCGACCCCGAGGACCAGCTGGTGGGGATCGCGTGCCTGCAGCGCGGGGATGTCCGCCGTCCGCTGGCTCAGGTGGATGTACGGGAAGCTTCCCGCGCCGTGACCCGCGACCGGCTGCTCCCGGAACGCGGCCCAGGCCTGGCGCCACCACTCGGTCCGGTTGTTGGAGTCGACGCTGACCAGACGGTCCGCACCCCCGCCCACCGGCGCCCCGCGCATCACGAGCGCGACGGCACCGGCGGCGACCACCGCGACACCGGCCAGCACGACGGCGCGACGACGCCCGTGGCTGGCCAGGACCGCCCTGTCCAGCCGCACCATCACGACCTCGAGCGCCGAGGCGAGCACCACCGCCGAGACGAGAGCGGCGAGCACGAGGACGCCGAACACGAGTCCCTCCGCGACGCGCGTGCCGGCCGGCGCGAGGACGGACTCCCGGGTGAACGCCGGATTGGTGTAGGCGAAGATCACCGGGGGGACGACGGCGACAACGGCGGCGGCGATCGCGGCGATCGTGCGCGGGCGGTGCGGCATGAGCGTGGCCACGAGGACGAGCATGAGCACCAGGGAGATCAGGCCGGTACGCGACTGGGTCATCGCGATGACGAGAAGCGACCCGGTGATCGCCGACCGGGCGGCGATCCGCACGACCGCCCGCTCTGACGCAAGCGCCAGGGCCGCCCCCGGCAACGCGAGCACGGCCACCAGCGCCAGGGCGTTGGGGGCACCGATGCCCCATGCCAGACGGGGTGGCTCGACCGTCGGCGCGAGCAGGGTGGGCACGATGCGGCTGGCGAGCGCCGCGGCGACGACCACGCCGGCGGCCACCGCCAGCGCCTTCGCAAAGGTCGCCATGGGATCGCGCAGAACGCGTGCCAGAGCCACGCCGATGACGCCGGCCGAGAGCGCCGCGGCCATGCGATTGGTGCTGAGCCACGCGAGATCCGGGCCGGGCGCCCACAGGATCGACATCGCCGACCACGCGACGTAGGCCGCCATCGCGCCCATCCCGGTCCATGTCCCCCCGGACAGGCGGCCGGGCCGCACCAGGAGTGCCACCGCGGCCACGAGACTCGCGCCCGTGACGGCGAGAAGGAGTCCCGCCGGACCGTCGCCGACACCCGGGCGTCCGATGTCGTGCCCGCCACCGAGTGCGACGACCACGACCCAGCCCACGACGGCCGCGGCCACGAGGACACGGGACAGAACGTCTTGAGGGGCGTCGTCCTGACCGATACGATAGCGGACGCCGTCCGGTCGTTCGCGCCTCATCGTGAGGGAGTCACCCTGCCGCTCCGTCTTTCCGCCTTCCTCGCGTTGGCCGTTCCGTCGTCGCCGAAGCGGCCGTCACCGTCCCGGCACACGCCTCGGACGGGGCATCGCCCATCGTCCGGGAGCACCCGTGACGCACGGGCGATCGAGCCGCGGAGAACCTACAGGGACCGGCGCGACGTCGGTCGTGCCGGACGTTCCGGACCCCATGGGCCGCTGTCGGCGACCGTCGCCCGGCACCGGCCGAGGTCGCGTCGTGACCACGCGAACGTGCAGATCGGCCCGCGAACCCCGGGGAGCACTAGAGTTCCCCGACGGTCAACCCCGGACGGAGACGTGATGCGCACGCGTCGCGGCCAAGCGAACCCCAACACCAGAAACGGCGGAGGCTCCTGATGTTCCTGCGGCGCCTCATGAAAGACCTCGTCCTGCCCGTCGCGGTCGCGATCTCGCTCGCCTTCCTCATCCAGGCGGCGGTCGCCAAGCCGTACGAGATCCCGACCCCGTCGATGGAGCCGACCATCCAGGCCGGTGACCGGATCATCGCCAACCGCGTCATCTACCACGTGCGCGACATCGAGCGTGGGGACATCATCGTGTTCCAGCCCACCGACGAGGCCCGCAACACATGCGAGCCCGGGAGCACGGACGACGTGCCGTTCGTCAAGCGGGTCATCGGGCTGCCCGGCGACCGCGTCGCAATCCGCGCGGAGTCCAACGAGGTGCTCATCAACGGCACGCCCCTCGTGATCGCGAACGCGCGCATGAACGACGTCACCGGCATCTCCGACTCGTTCACCCCGAACGAGGACGACACCCTCTACACCCTCACCACGAGGGTGCCCGCGGGCAAGCTGTTCGTTCTCGGCGACAACCGCTCCAACTCCTGCGACTCGCACCAGTGGAGCGATCCCTTCGTGCCCATCGGCCGGGTCATCGGACAGGCCGAGGTCACCTACTGGCCGCTCCGGCACGCCAAGTTCCTGGACTAGACACGGGCGGTTCCACCGGCCCCTGGATGTGGGGCCGCGGTCACCGCGGGTGCGGGAGGTCGGCGAGCGCCTGAGAGGCCGAGTGTGCCGGTCCCCGTTCCCCTGGTGGACGGCCGGGACGGACGGAGGACCATCCCGCCGGGGAAAGGCGCAGCCCCGTGCCGGCCGGCGACTGCTGATGTGGAGAGGACCGCGATCCGACAGGGGCGCCCGGCCATGAGATCGCACGTGGCGCACGGGACGGCCGTCCACGCGTGACGGGCACCGCGAACCCCCACCGGGCAGGTGGGCCGGGGCGCGAGAGGGGCGATGAGCGACCGCTGCCGAGCCGCTCTCGAAACGCGGACAGAGCGGGAACTTCACGGGACGGAAAGGCTTGCCCCTCAGTCCACTTCGTGGGAGGATCCACGGTCGACGCGCTGAATATAGCGTGTGACCTTCCACGAGACACCAGGGATAGCGCCTCCAGCATGATCTGCCCGTTCTGCGAAAGCTCCGACCACCGGGTCGTCGAATCCCGGGTGTCGGACGCCAAGGACGCCATCCGGCGCCGCCGTGAGTGCGCCGCCTGCGGGGAGCGCTTCACCACCTACGAGCGCTTCGAGGAGATGCCGGTCACGGTCATCAAGTCCACCGGCGAGCGCCAGCCCTTCGACGCCCAGAAGCTCCTCAGCGGCCTTCAGCGCGCGGGCCACAAGCGGCAGGTCTCGACCCAGCTGCTCGAGATGGCCGTCCGCGACATCGAGTCCGAACTCCGCAACCGGCTGCGCCGCGAGGCGTCCAGTCAGCTGATCGGCGAGCTGGCACTCCGCCGCCTCAAGGACATCGACCAGGTCGCCTACGTCCGCTTCGCGTCCGTCTACCGCCGGTTCAGCGATGTGGAGGAGTTCGAGGAGGAGCTCGCGCGACTCGAACGCGAGCCCCCCCTTCCCCGCGGCCAGACACCTCTCGACGAACATCTGTTCGATATCATGGAGGGTCCCGTCGACGACGAGAGGCCCTCACGGCGACTCCGCGCCCTCGCAGGTGGTCTCGCCACCGCCCTTCCGACCCCCACCCTCTCGCCCGACGCATCCGATCAGGAGGATTCACACTGATGGCCACCCAGATCGCCGCCGCCCAGACAACCGGCGATTCCCGCGCGCGCCTGGCGCTCCGTCGTTACTTCACGACGCCCGGCGTCCACCCGTACGACGAGGTCGCGTGGGAGACGCGCTCCGCCGGCATCCAGGCGGAGGGGGGTCAGGCCGTCTTCGAGCAGAACGACATCGAGGTCCCGGAGCCCTGGTCCCAGCTCGCCACCAACGTGGTCGCCTCCAAGTACTTCCGCGGCCAGCTCGGCTCGCCCCGCCGTGAGCGCAGCGTCAAGCAGCTCATCGATCGCGTCGTTCTGACGATCCGTCGCTGGGGCGACGAGGAGGGCTACTTCGCCGACGAGTCCGAGGGCGACACGTTCGCGGCCGAGCTCACGCACCTGCTGCTCAACCAGAAGATGGCCTTCAACTCGCCCGTCTGGTTCAACATGGGCACCCGCGAGAACCCGCAGTCCAGCGCCTGTTTCATCCTCTCCGTCGAGGACACCATGGACTCCATCCTCAGCTGGATCGGGAAGGAGGGCATCATCTTCAAGGGAGGCTCCGGATCCGGGGTCAACCTCTCCCGCATCCGTTCGTCACGCGAGGCGCTGTCCGCCGGAGGCACGGCGTCCGGCCCGGTCAGCTTCATGCGCGGCGCCGACTCGTGCGCCGGCGCCATCAAATCCGGGGGGACCACCCGGCGTGCCGCCAAGATGGTGATCCTCAACGTGGACCACCCGGACATCATGGACTTCGTCAACTGCAAGTCCAACGAGGAGAAGAAGGCGTGGGCCCTGGGGGAGATGGGCTACGACATGGGCCTCAACGGCGAGGCCTGGCAGTCCATCCAGTTCCAGAACGCCAACAACTCCGTCCGCGTCAGCGACGAGTTCATGCTGGCCGTCGAGGCCGGTGAGGAGTGGACCACCAAGTCGGTCACCACGGGCGAGGTCATGGACCGCATGAAGGCCCGCGAGCTCATGCGCGACATCGCGGAGGCGGCGTGGGTCTGCGGTGACCCGGGCATGCAGTACGACTCCACCATCAACCGCTGGCACACCTGCCCCAACAGCGGCCGCATCAACGGGTCGAACCCGTGCAGTGAGTACATGCACCTCGACAACTCGGCGTGCAACCTGGCGTCACTCAACCTCATGAAGTTCGTGGACGAGGACGGCGTCTTCCAAGTGGAGGACTTCGAGCAGGCCGTCGACACCACCATCACCGCGATGGACATCATCGTGTCGCGTTCCGGGTACCCCACCCAGGAGATCGGCGACAACGCGCGCAAGTTCCGCCAGCTGGGCATCGGATACGCCAACCTCGGCGCCCTGCTCATGTCGCACGGACTGGCGTACGACTCGGACGGCGGACGTGCCTACGCCGGTGCCGTCACGGCGCTCATGACCGGCCGTGCCTACGAGATGTCCACGCGCCTGGCCGAGCGGATGGGCCCGTTCGAGGGATACGCCGTCAACGCCGCCCCCATGCAGGGCGTGATGCGCATGCACCAGAAGGCCGTCGACGACATCAAGGGCGACCTGGTCCCCGATCCCCGGCTCCTGTCGGCCGCACGTGGCGCCTGGAGCAACGTGGTCGAGCGGATCGATGTGCACGGCATCCGCAACGCGCAGGCCAGCGTACTGGCGCCGACCGGGACCATCGGCTTCATGATGGACTGCGACACCACCGGCGTCGAGCCCGACATCGCCCTCGTCAAGTACAAGAAGCTGGTCGGCGGCGGCGTCATCAAGCTGGTCAACAACACCGTGCCCCGCGCGCTGCGGACGCTCGGCTACTCGGACGACGAGGTCGAGTCGATCATCGCGTACGTCAACGAGAACGAGACAATCGAGGGCGCACCCGGGCTCAAGAGTGAGCACCTCGAGGTGTTCGACTGTGCGTTCACTCCGCTCAAGGGCACCCGCTCCATCGCGGCCAGTGGTCACATCCGAATGATGGGTGCGGTGCAGCCGTTCATCTCCGGCGCCATCTCGAAGACGGTCAACATGCCGAACGAGGCGACGCCCGAGGAGATCTCCGCCGCCTACATGCTGGCCTGGAAGGAGGGCGTCAAGGCCCTCGCCATCTA
>CALMEC010000187.1 GCA_937862675.1 uncultured Actinomycetes bacterium | reverse complement strand
CGATCTTGGAGCGCTGGACGCTAACCTGGCGCGAATTAAGGACCTTCTGGCGCCGGGAACGAAGATTATCGCGTCCGTGAAGGGCAATGCCTACGGGCTTGGCTTGTCGGAGATCGCCAGTCGACTGGCCGACGGTGGCGTCCACTCTCTGACAACTGGCTCCTTCACGGATGCCATGACAATCCGCAAGGCTGGTATCAACACCGAGATCATGATGTTCGGCGGCGCGCTGCCGTCGGAGTTCGGCGGCGGCTTCGTCTCATCGATCGACGGGCTCCGAACCACCACGAGCCCGGCACGCGACTGGTTCTACTACGTCAACGGCATGTACGCGGGCCACGGGGCGGCCGAGCAGATCGTCCGG
Organism: uncultured Actinomycetes bacterium; assembly: GCA_937862675.1. GTDB lineage: Bacteria > Actinomycetota > Thermoleophilia > Miltoncostaeales > Miltoncostaeaceae > CALMEC01. The sequence continues at coordinate 2,337 of CALMEC010000187.1, read as the reverse complement.
GCCGGTGACCAGATCTGGTGGGACCACCGGGCCTGGCAGGGGCACCCGACGGCGTCGGGCGTGGTCGGAGACTGGCCCCAGCCCTTCGTCAACGGCTATCCCTCACGCCCGACCGCCGTCGCCGCCGACGCCCCGCTCGACTCCGTGCTGAAGGAGCGCGGCGTGAACATCGTCCCGGGCGACGCTCCGTACCGCGTACGGGTCGACGCCGACGACGCGCTCTCCCGGCGCGACCCCGCGTGGAGGCGCGCGCGAGGGGCATCCGACTCCGAGCTCGTCGCACGCGTCCAGGGCGACCACGTGCAGGTCATCGACGACGCCGGCCGCTGGTGGACGCCACCGGGAGGACGCGCCGTCGCCGTGCTGGTCATCACCGGATCGACGGCGGAGGACGGCGGCGCGCTCCTGGCCGTCGCCGGGGTCACCGAGGGCGACGCCCGTCGCGCCGCCGACACGATCGCACGCGACCCGGAGGTGCTCGCACATCGGTACGGCGTCGCCTTCGACGGCGGGGGGAAGCCCGTCGCGACCGCCGGCTGGGCACGACCGTGACCGACGGCGTCCGTTCACCCGGTCCGCTCCTCCTCCTGGCCCTCGGACTCCTGCTCATCGCGTTCCGCACCCAGCATCCGCTCATCATCGGCGCGGTCCTCCTCGTGGCCCTCGCACTGACCTGGGCGGCACCCTCGCGCAGCGTGCTGGTACTCACCATCGCGGGCCTCACGGCACTGGGGGTGATCCTGATCAACCCCTTCGTCCAGGCGAACGGAGACCTGATCCTGTTCGAGCTGCCCCGCATCCCGATCCTCGACACCCAGGTCACCCTCGAAGAGGTCGTCGCCGGGCTGGTCCTGGGAGCGCGCGCGGCGGCCGTGACGCTGATCGTGATGTCGACCCTCGCCCTGGCGGATCCGGACCGCCTGCTCGCCCTCGCGTCGCGGCTGGCACCCAACTCGGCGCTCACCGCGTCCATCGCCGCCCGGCTCGTGCCGACCCTGCGACGTGACGCCGCATCCCTCTCGGAGACCGCGCGGCTCCGCGGTCATCGCCTCACCTCCGGACCGTGGCGAGCGCGCGCCCGGTCGGCCGGTGCACTGGCGGTGCCACTGGTCGGCAGTTCCCTGGACCGGGCGGTCGACGTGGCCGAGGCCATGGCCGCCCGCGGATACGGGGCCGGACCGCGCACCCGCCCCCCCCGCACCCCGCTGACGACCGCCGACCGGATCGTCCTCGCAGGCGGACTCCTGGTGATCGCCCTCGGCCTCGTCGTCCTGGTCGGCGGCACCGGCGACTTCCAGTTCTACCCCCGGCTCGCGTCGATCACCGACCCGGCGTCGCTCGCCGTGGCGCTCGGCGTCGTCCTGGCGGGGGGGTCCGCCGCCACGGCGGCGTCACGACGATGACCATCGCCACCGTCGATCACGTGAGCTTCCTGCCCTCCGGCGCCACGGCACCGGCACTCGACGGCGTCAGCATGACGATCGAGCGGGGGACGATCACGCTGGTGCGCGGTGCGTCGGGGGCGGGCAAGTCGACGCTCCTGAGAACGCTGTCCGGACTGGTCCCGCACTTCCACGGAGGCACCTTCTCGGGCCGGGTGACGGTGGACGGACACGACACGCGCACGACATCCGTGGCGAGCCTCGGCCAGATGGTGGGGTCCGTGTTCCAGGATCCGGAGACCCAGTCGGTGCGCGGCGTGGTGGACTCCGACGTCGCATTCGGCCTGGAATGCCGGGCGGTCCCGACCGGCGCGATCGCCGGCGCCGTGCAGGACGCACTCCGCAGGATCGGCGCCGGGCACCTCTCCGGCCGGACCATCGCGTCCCTGTCGGGCGGCGAACGCCAGCGCGTCGCCATCGCCGCCGCCATCGCCACCGGACCGATGATCCTGACCCTGGACGAGCCGACGTCCCAGCTGGACGACGCCGGCGGCGACGTGCTGTGCGGCGTCCTGCGGGACCTGGCCGCCGACGGCATGGCCATCGTCATCGCGGAGCACAACGACCACCGGCTGGACCTCGATCCCGACCACGCCATCTGGATGGACGCGGGCCGATGCGTCGATGTGCCGCATTTCCCGCCCCCTCGCCCACAGTCTCCTCCACAGACTGGGGATGTCCGCCTCTCCGTCCGCGGCCTCTCCGTCTCCTTCGGCGATCGCCCGATCCTCGCGGGCTGCGGACTGGAGGTGCGCTCGGGAGAGGTCGTCGCGATCACCGGACCGAACGGGTGCGGCAAGTCGACACTCCTCCGAGCCCTCATCGGCGTCCAGGCGGTGCAGGCGGGACACGTCGCCGCGGGATCGATCGATCTCACCGAGGCAACGGCCGAGGA
>CALMEC010000186.1 GCA_937862675.1 uncultured Actinomycetes bacterium | reverse complement strand
CGACCCCGACATCCCCCCCCTGGACGGGGTCATGGCCGTCGGCCACGCCGCCTTCCAGAACAAATGCCTCTCCCGCATCGCCGAGTTCCGCCGCAACGGCGTCACCATCGTCTTCGTGTCGCACTCGTCCGCCGCCGTCGAGCTGGCCTGTGACCGGGCCATCTGGCTGTCGGGAGGGCACATCGCCGCCGACGGCGACGTCCCCTCCGTGCTGCGCGACTACCACCAGAGCATGGTGGGCGGGGCCGTCGAGGGGGAGGCCACGGTCAAGGCCACGGAGTGGCACCTGGCGCACGTCACCGGTGTGCGGTGCATCGCCGACGGCCACACCAGCGACCGCTTCATCGCCCGCGAGCCGTTCACGCTGGTAATCGATCACGAGGTCGCCCATGAAACCTCCATCGTCGTCGGATTCACCATCAAGACCGTCGACGGCGTCCAGGTGGCGGGCGCCGACAGTCGCGCCGACCTGACGGCCGCGAAGGTCGCCCCGGGCGGGTACACGACCCACGTCCAGATCCCGCGACTGCCGCTTCTGGAAGGCCGGTTCGCCGTGGACATCGAGCTCTCGACGGTCGCCGGAGACCGACTCCACCACGTCGAGCGCGCCGTCGAGTTCACCGTGTTCCCCGACGATCGCGGGATCGGCCCCGTCGCGCTCGACACCGAGTGGGCGACGTCCCAGAACGAGTTGCTTGCGACGAGAGCCAGCGCCTCCAGCGGAGGCTGAGAGTGCCCGATGAATTGTTGAGGATGGATGCACACAGCCGCCCGCGCGAACGACGGACCGGACACTCCCTTGAATCGGGACGGCCATGCACATCGAACCCACAGCCTTTTCGCCAGATGCATGAAGGCGCGCTCAAGTGTTCTTGAGGCACAGCGGGAATGAACGTGAAACACGTCTGGTGCGACCCCACACCGAATCACAACCTGCATGGCCGGCTGTCGAACCGAGGAGCGTGGCGTCACGCTCGGTTCCGTCGCGGTGGTGAAAATGAGCGACTTCGACCCGCACTGGTATGGTCGCCCGGGTGCAGGTCACAGGGGGTCGGCATAGCAGCGGGCAAGGACCGGCGTTGGCGGTATCGGTGCTTGAGATACACGAGCAGCGGCTCTGTACATCTCGACCTGGGGCCGACACGGATTCCGCCGGACAGCTCTTATGACTCAGCTCTCCGCTGTCGCCACCCTCTCTTGTAAGACCGCGTCAACGAACGTGTGCGAGGACTTATGACGAAACCCTTCGATGGCAAACGCATTCTGATCACCGGTGGGACCGGGTCGCTCGGCAAGACGCTGGCACGACGCATCCTGAGCGGTGTCCACGGTGCCCCGGAGCGGGTGGTCATCTTCAGTCGCGACGAGGCCAAGCAGCACGACATGCGGATGATGTATCTGCAGCGGCGCGTGGCGACCGACGAGATCATCTACGAGAACTTCCAGCGGACGCTGGAGTTCGTGATCGGGGATGTCCGCGACCTCGAGGTGGTCCGGGGTGCATGCCAGGGGATCGACATCATCTTCAACGCGGCGGCGCTCAAGCAGGTCCCATCCTGCGAGTACTTCCCGTTCGAGGCCGTCCAGACGAACGTCGTCGGCGCCGAGAACCTCATCCGCGCCCTCCGGACCACGCCGAACGACGTGACCCACGTCATCGGCATCTCGACCGACAAGGCGTGCAAGCCCGTCAACGTCATGGGGATGACGAAGGCCATCCAGGAGCGGCTCTTCATCGCGGCCGGCATCACCTCGGACACGACCTCGTACGTCTGCGCCCGGTACGGCAACGTGCTGGCCTCGCGCGGTTCGGTGATCCCCCTCTTCCACGACCAGATCCGCTCGGGCGGGCCGGTCACGATCACCGACGAGCGGATGACGCGGTTCCTCCTCAGCCTGGAGGACGCCGTCGACACCATCGTCGCGGCGGTCAGCGACGGTGCTCCGGGGGAGATCTTCATCCCAACGGCGCCCGCGGCGAAGGTCACGGATATCGCCGAGGTCCTCATCGGCGACCGGGACATCGAGACGCGCGTCACCGGCATCCGCCCGGGCGAGAAGCTGCACGAGTCGCTCGTCTCGGAGGAGGAGGCGCTCCGGACCGTGCGGAAGGGCGACTACTTCGCGATC
>CALMEC010000185.1 GCA_937862675.1 uncultured Actinomycetes bacterium | reverse complement strand
CATGGACCGCCCTGCCCTGCGCCGGCTGATCGCAGAGATCGCGGAAGGACGCATCGATGTCGTGGTGGTCTACAAGATCGACCGCCTCACCCGCGCGCTCAGCGACTTCGCCCGCATCGTGCGGCAGCAGCTCTTCCTGACGGAGCTGAGACGCGAGACGCAGGGGGCGAGCGGCCTCAACAACATCGTCGACGCCCTCCACCGCAACCTCCAGACGAACCTCAAGTCGTCCAACACCCTGCGTCAGCTCCTGCAGTTCGCCCTCACGCTCGACAAGGGCCGTATCGCGCGAACCCAGGTCCAGGGGACTCCGGCCATGCGCAACAGTGCCTCCGTCGTGATCTCCACCGACACGCAGATCCAGAACGCCGTCGAGCAGTGGCGCAACCCCGAGTTCCAGCAGCAGACCGGGGCGGACGCCAAGGCGGCCAATCCCGCCGATCTCGTCATCTCGGTCTACAACGGGACCGGACGCCCGAACCTGGGACTCAGCGTGGGCAAGGCCCTCGAGAAGAAGGGCTACCACGTCTACATGGGCGGCAACGCGTCGACCGACTATCCGTCCACGGTCGTGTACTACGCCTCGGGCAAGGAGAGCGAGGCGCGTGCACTGGCCACGCAGTTCGGTCCCAACGCGGTCACCGGGATGAAGCGTTCGGGCATGGACGCGGACATGGACCTCGTCGTCATGATCGGCAACGACTTCGACGGTCTGCACAAGCCGCGGAAGGCGAAGGCGACCAAGGTGAAACCCGACACGGTCAGCACGCTGTCGCTGAAACCGATCGTCCAGCGGTTCCGGCAGCGCACCAAGATGGACGCGCTGGTCCCGACGAAGCTTCCCCGGGGCTCCTCCGTGATCTATGTGCGTGAGTACAACATCGAGCGGGGGGACAAGGGAGCGCCCAACGCCCTCACCATCGTGCTGGCTCTCCCGGCCGGCCGGCTCGGCGGTACCCACAGCTACGCGACGATCACGCAGACGAACATGAAGAATCTCCCTCTGCCGAAGGCGGCGGACGGCACGGACCGGTTCGGCATGCGCACCTGGTACGACGGCAAGAGCATGGAGCGGCTCCTCTGGCAGAAGGGGAACATGAGCTACTGGATCACGAACACGCTCGACACCCAGCTGTCCGCCGAGACGATCCGTGACATGCAGGCATTCATGGTCCGTCCCGCGAAGGCGAAGCTCAAGAAGGGTCAGACCAACACCAAGATCGCGATCGAGGAGAAGGGACGTACCCCATAGCGCGCATCGGGATCATCGGGGTCGGCTATGTGGGCCTCGTGACCGGTGTCTGCCTCGCGTCGCTCGGACATGACGTCGTGCTGCGCGACATCGACCCGGCCCGGATCGACGGACTGCGCGAGGGGCGCATCCCCATCTACGAGCCCGGCCTCGAGGACCTGATCGCCGAGAACCGCGAGCGGATCACGTTCACCCTCGACGTGGCCGAGCTCCTCGCCGGGACGGACATCGTCTTCGTCGCCGTGGACACCCCGCCCAGCTACAGCGGCGACGCCGACCTCTCCCGGGTCATGACGGCCATCGGCGAGATGGCCGCGTCCGGGCTCGGTGGCCGGCACGTGGTCGTCATGAAGAGCACCGTCCCGGTCGGGACCGGTGAGCGCGTCCTCGCGGAGCTCGCGGCGCAGGGATGCGGGGACGCCGGGTACGTGTCCAACCCGGAGTTCCTCAAGGAGGGCGCCGCCATCGCGGACTTCCTCACGCCCGACCGCGTCGTCATCGGGTCCTTCCGCCCGGAGGACGGTGCCCGGGTCGCGGATCTCTATGCGCCGATGGACGTGGCGACGGCCGAGATGATCAAGTACGCGTCCAACGCCTTCCTCGCCACCAAGATCAGCTTCATCAACGAGATCGCCAACGTCTGCGAGGAGGTCGGTGCCGATGTCGTCACGGTCGCCGACGGCATGGGCCACGACCCCCGCATCGGCCGGTCGTTCCTCAACGCCGGCATCGGCTTCGGCGGCAGCTGCTTCCCCAAGGACGTCTCGGCCCTCAAGCAGCTGGCCGGCAACTCCGGGTACCACTTCCAGCTCCTCACCGCGGTCATCGAGGTCAACGAGCTGCAGAAGCGGCGGGTCGGCGGCAAGCTGAAGAAGCATCTGGACCTCTCCGGGGCCACCGTCGCGCTGCTCGGCCTGGCGGTCAAGCGCGGCACCCACGACATCCGCGAGGCGGCGAGCCTGGTCCTGGCATCGCGTCTGCTGGCGGAGGGCGCCACCGTGCGCGTCTCCGACCCCGTCGCACTGGATGCGGCCCGACGGCGCCTGCGCGGGGTCGAGTTCGTCGAGGACGCACGCGAGGCGGCACGGGGCGCGGATGCCGTGGTGCTCGTCACGGAGTGGCCCGAGATCGTCGGGCTCGACTGGGGGGATGTGGTGGAGGGGATGAACGGTCCGCGACTCGTGGTCGACGGTCGCAACGTGCTCGACGGCGCAGCCGTCCGGGCTGCCGGTGGACGGTTCGAATCGATCGGAAGGGGGGTGGCGGGTGCAGGCGGGCCTTCTGGGGGGAGGGGAGGGCCGGAGGCCCCGCCCGCCCACCGCCACGAGACCCAAACCGATGATGCGGCCCGTGGGCCGGCCCCTTGGCGAGCACCCGCCC
>CALMEC010000184.1 GCA_937862675.1 uncultured Actinomycetes bacterium | reverse complement strand
CAGGATCACGAGGCCCACGACGAGCCCGGCGACGGCCATGCCGCGGCCGCCGCGGGTGCCCGCGCTGCGCCGGATGTCGTCGAACGCGGCGACGGCGAACGCCACGCCGAGGGTGGCGGTCACCCCGGAGAACAGTCCGCACAGGGCGAGGACCAGCGAGGCAACGGCATAGCCGCTGGTGGCGACGGGAGCGCCCTCCGGACGTGGCGCACGCCCGATGCGCGGGGCGCCGATGAGGGCGAGCGCGAGCCCCAGGGTGAAGACGACACCCGCGGCGTACAGGATCCAGCCGCCGCGGTGGAGGGTGATGTCCCCCCGGAAGAGGAACCGGTCGTCCGTGCGGGAGCCGATCACGATGAGGAAGCAGGTGGACGCCGCGAGCGCGAGCACGACGATCCCCGTGTACCGGGCCCACGCCCAGGGAAGTGCGATGCACCCGGCGAGGAGCACCATGGAGATGACCCCGATGACGATGTACGACGACTCGCCCATCGTGGCGAAACGCAGGCCCGACGACGCGATCATCCGGTCGCCGAACGCGCCGATCAGGACGAGTGCGCCGGCCAGGACCCCGAGGACCAGCCCGACGAGGGCCAGCCGATCGTGTTCGGGAGAGTTGAAGGGGGCCCGGTTGGGGTCATGCGGGGCGTACTGCGGTTCGGGTGAGAGCGGCGGCAGAGTCATCGGAGTCGATGGTCCTTTCGGCGTGCGTCGGCCTGGTGATGGACCGAGGGTTCCTAGCAGACGACCCCGGTGACGGCGGGATCGGCATCCGCTTCTGTGCGGCACGTACGGGACCGGGCCACGACGGGGGCTCCAGCGGCGGCAGGGCACCGGGCACCGGCCGTCACTTATTTACCGGCTGACGATAACGGCCCGGGAACGAGGTCCCGATCGTCCGTTCCATACCGATCACCCGGAAGCCCGGTGCCATCCGGTCCATCCGAGGCAGGCACGCACGCACGGCCAGACCGACCGGGACCACGGCATCCGCCGTCATTGACGAAAAGCCGCTCCTGTATGCCAGTTCGTCAGTTGCACCGGCACTCCCTGCGAGCGCCACGCCGCGGGCTTCCCCGCTCGCAACACCGATCACGAACCGTCCCATGCCGTGGACCGCGGAATCGCCCGGAACGGCCGACGCAGTGGCCATCGGCCTCCCGATTCTGGGACAAACTCACACCGCAAAGGGAGTAACGTTCCGATATTCGGCGCCGTCCGCAGCTCATTGCCGGGCCGCCACCCACCGCCACGACGACAGAGGATGTGACCTGTCTGTGAGTACCACCGTCCCGACCAAGAATCAGCAGTTGACCGAGTGGGTCGACTCGATCGCCGCCCTCACGAAGCCGGACCAGGTCTACTGGTGTGACGGCTCGGCCGAGGAGTACGACTCCCTCTGCCAGCTCCTCGTCGACAACGGCACCTTCACCAAGCTGTCCGAGGCGAAGCGCCCCAACAGCTACCTGGCGTGGTCCGACCCGTCGGACGTGGCCCGGGTCGAGGACCGCACGTTCATCTGCTCGGAGAACGAGGTGGACGCGGGTCCCACCAACAACTGGCGCGAACCCGACGACATGCGCGCCGAGCTTAACGGCCTCTTCGACGGTGCCATGAAGGGCCGCACGATGTACGTCATCCCCTTCTCCATGGGGCCGCTCGGATCCGACAAGTCGCACATCGGCGTCCAGGTCACCGACTCCCCGTACGTCGTCGTCTCCATGCGGATCATGACCCGCATGGGCCAGAAGGCGCTCGACGAGCTGGGAACGGACGGCGAGTTCGTCCCCTGCGTCCACTCCATCGGCGCTCCGCTCGAGGAGGGCCAGGAGGACGTGCCGTGGCCCACGAACGCCGAGACGAAGTACATCGTCCACTTCCCGGAGACCCGCCAGATCTGGTCGTACGGCTCCGGATACGGCGGCAACGCGCTGCTCGGCAAGAAGTGCTTCGCGCTGCGCATCGCCTCCGTCATGGCGCGTGACGAGGGCTGGATGGCCGAGCACATGCTCATCCTCAAGCTCACCTCCCCCGAGGGATCGGTCCACTACGTGACCGGTGCCTTCCCCAGCGCCTGCGGCAAGACCAACATGGCGCTCATGATCCCGACCATCGAGGGATGGAAGGTCGAGACCATCGGCGACGACATCGCCTGGATGAAGTTCGGCGACGACGGCCGTCTCTACGCCATCAACCCCGAGGCCGGGCTCTTCGGCGTCGCCCCGGGCACGGGATGGAACAACACCCCCAACGCCATGGAGGCGCTCGAGAAGGGCGCCATCTACACCAACACCGCCCTCACCGACGACGGCGACACATGGTGGGAGGGCATGACCAAAGAGGTCCCCGCGCACCTCATCGACTGGCACGGCGAGGACTGGACCCCCGCCGCCGACCACCCGGCCGCGCACCCCAACGCCCGCTTCACCGTCGCCGCCAGCCAGGTGCCGTCGATGGCCGCGGAGTGGGAGGACCCCACCGGCGTGCCGATCAGCGCGTTTCTCTTCGGCGGCCGGCGTGGCTCCGTCGTACCGCTCGTCCGCGAGTCGTTCGACTGGGAGCACGGCGTGTTCCTCGGCTCCATCATGAGCTCCGAGCAGACCGCGGCCGCCTTCGGCACCGTCGGCCAGCT
>CALMEC010000183.1 GCA_937862675.1 uncultured Actinomycetes bacterium | reverse complement strand
CCACCACCTTCGCGGTGACACCCGAACGGGAGGCGACGCACGATGGCCATGACAGATCCGTCGGCGGCGACCACGCGCTGAGGCCGAAATCCCGTGGGGCCCGGTCTCCCGGGCCCCACGGTCACACGCTGGAACGAACAGGGATCGGACGACTAGTCGTCGATCTCCGCCTCGTCGCCGGCCGGCTCCAGGCCGAAGTCCGGCTCGAACGTGTAGGTGCCGCCGTCGCCCTCCCCGATGAGGAACTCGTCGTCACCGTCGTCCACCATGGAGAACGGCGTGTCGAGGTCGAACTCGACGAGCGCCGGCGCCCGGCGGACAGGCTCGATCTCCAGCTGGCGGTAACGGCGAAGGCCGGTGGCCGCCGGGATGAGCTTTCCGATGATGACGTTCTCCTTGAGGCCGCGGAGGTGATCCACCTTGCCCTCGAGGGCCGCATCGGTGAGCACCTTCGTGGTCTCCTGGAAGGAGGCCGCCGAGAGGAAGGACTCCGTTGCGAGCGACGCCTTGGTGATACCGAGGATGAGCGGCTCGAAACGGGCCTGCGCGTCCTCGATCGCCGCCTCCAGCTCACGCTCGGAGCCGGAGAAGCCCTCGGCGAGGAGACGCTCGCGGGCCTCGATGCCCACCCGCGCGTTCTCCCGGTAGAGGACCGGCTTGTCGACCAGCTGTCCCGGGAGGAAGTGCGTGGCACCGGCCTCCGTGACGCGGACCTTGCGGAGCATCTGACGCACAATGAGCTCGATGTGCTTGTCGTTGATGTCCACGCCCTGGCTCCGGTACACGTCCTGGACACCGGACACCAGGTAGAGCTCGGTCTTGGTGGAGCGCTCGCGCTTGATGCCGGTCGGCAGCACGGCGTGATCGGTGTGGACGTCCATCCCGGCGACCGGCAGCCATCCGGCGCGACCCACGGGGATGTGAACCCACTTGGTCTCCTTGCCGTCGGCCGTGTCCACGTCGATCTTGTACCAGCCCTCGTTGCCCTTCTCGGCCGTCACCTTCTTGACGCGGCCCTCCGTGCGGAGGAAGACGCCCGAGGTGGCCTCGAGGATGTCCGGCGGGAAGGCCGAACCGATGGTGAGCAGGTCGCCGGCCTCCACCCACTGGCCATTGCTGACGGTGATCTGGGTGCGCTTGACGTGGTCGTACGCGTGCTCACCGACGGATCCCCGCTGCTTGCCGGTGCCGGCGTCGTCCGACTCGACGAAGACCGGCTCGACGAGCACGATGCGGGCCGTTCCCGGCCGCGTCTCGTCGTCCTCGATGCGGATCCAGCCGTCGACCTTCGCCACCTGGGCGAGCGCCTTCGGCCGGCGGGCCTCGAAGAGCTCGACGACACGGGGCAGACCCTGCGTGATGTCGGCTCCGGCGACGCCACCGGTGTGGAAGGTGCGCATGGTGAGCTGGGTGCCCGGCTCACCGATCGACTGCGCGGCGATGATGCCGAGCGCGTCGCCCGGCTCGCACAGCTGGCCGGAACCGAGGTTGCGGCCGTAGCAGTGGGCGCAGATCCCGACGGCGCTGCGGCACTTGAGCGGCGACCGGACGGAGACCTCCGCCGCCGGGTGCTCGGCCGCGAGCCGGTTCAGCTCGTCGAGGTCGGGGGTGCCGAGCATGCGCGCGTTCCACTCCGCCATGGCCTCGACGTCGTCCTCGTCCGGCTTCGGACCGCGCAGATCGGCGACGACCTCACCGGTCTCGGTGTCCACGATGGGACCGCAGAGCACACGGCCCGAGAGGTTCGGGTTGAGCGAACCGTCGTCGCCCTCGCGGATGAGCGGCATCTCGATGCCCTCGTCCGTGCCGCAGTCCCGCTCGCGGACGATGACGTCCTGCGAGACGTCGACCAGACGACGGGTCAGGTAGCCGGAGTCGGCCGTCTTCAGAGCGGTGTCGGCCAGACCCTTGCGGGCACCGTGGGTCGAGATGAAGTACTCGAGGACCGAGAGCCCCTCCATGAAGTTGCTCTTGATCGGCCGCTCGATGGTCTCGCCCTTCGGGTTCGTCATGCAGCCGCGCATCCCGGCCAGCTGGCGGATCTGCTTGAACGAGCCACGCGCCCCGGAGTTGGCCATCATGTAGATCGGGTTGAGGCGGAAGAGGTGCTCGCGCATCGCGTCGGCGACCTCGTCCGTGGCCTGCTCCCAAAGGTCGACCACGGCCTGCTTGCGCTCCTCCTCGCTCATCACGCCGCTGTCGAAGAATCCCTGGATCTCCTCGACCAGACCCTCGTAGCGCGCGATGATCGCCTCCTTGGTGGGAGGGATGACCACGTCGTTCTTGGAGATGGTGATGCCGGAGCGGCTGGCGAACCGGAACCCGAGCGCCTTGAAGGCGTCGAGTGCCGACGACACCGAGGTGGCGCCGTACAGGTCGACGAGGTGCTCGATGAAGTCGCTGAGATCGCGCTTCACGAAGGTGCGGTTCTGGTACGGGAACGGCCGGAGGTCGAACTCCTCGGGGTCGATGACCTCGGAGAGCGCGTCCCGGATGGTCGCGTTGAAGATGATCCGGCCCGGCGTCGTGACGATCGGCTCCTCGAAGCCGCGGTACTCGATGACCTCCTGCAGCTTGACGGCACCGGCGTCCAGGGCGGCCTCGACCTCGATCTGGTTGCCGAAGGCGCGGGGCGGGGCGGTCAGGCCGAGGTCCCCGAACGGGTCCTTGGTCCAGTCCTCGTGGCCCTCGATCTGTGCGTCCTGCCCCTTCGGGAGGGTCCACTTGTGGGTCTCGAGGTCGAAGAGATCGGTGACGTCGACCTCACGCACCTTGTCCTTCTTCTCGCCGTTGACCGTGACCGTCTCGCGGACGTCGATGGCGAGCGCGTAGGTGACGTAGTAGAGCCCCAGCACCATGTCCTGGCTGGGCACGGTGATCGGCCGTCCGTGTGCCGGCGACAGGATGTTGTTGGACGACAGCATCAGGATGCGCGCCTCGGACTGCGCCTCCACCGACAGCGGGAGGTGGACGGCCATCTGGTCGCCGTCGAAGTCGGCGTTGAACGCCGTGCAGACGAGCGGGTGGATCTGGATGGCCTTGCCCTCGACCAGGATGGGCTCGAACGCCTGGATGCCCAGACGGTGGAGCGTGGGTGCGCGGTTGAGCAGCACCGGGTGCTCGGCGATGACCTCCTCGAGCACGTCCCAGACCTCGGGGATCATGCTGTCGACGAGCTTCTTGGCCGCCTTGATGTTCTGCACCTGACTGCGCTCGACGAGCCGGCTCATGATGAACGGCTTGAACAGCTCGAGCGCCATCAGCTTGGGCAGACCGCACTGGTGAAGCCGCAGCTCGGGTCCGGCGACGATCACGGAACGACCGGAGTAGTCGACGCGCTTTCCGAGCAGGTTCTGACGGAAGCGGCCCTGCTTGCCCTTGAGCATGTCGGACAGCGACTTGAGCGGGCGGTTGCCCGGTCCGGTGACCGCACGGCCGCGGCGGCCGTTGTCGAGCAGCGAGTCGACCGCCTCCTGCAGCATGCGCTTCTCGTTGTTGACGATGATCTCGGGCGCGCCCAGGTCCAGCAGC
>CALMEC010000182.1 GCA_937862675.1 uncultured Actinomycetes bacterium | reverse complement strand
AGCGACATCATGAGGCCGAGGATCATGGAGGCCGAGAGCAGGACGACGGCCGTCATCCCCGTGGCGCGTATGAGGACCCAGTCGACGGCCATCGTCAGGCGGCGACGGGCAGCGGGGCCGTGCCGGGCACGACAGACGAGGACGGACGGGCAGACGGTGCGATGGGACGCGGTCCCGACCCGAGGCACGCATCCCGCGGCCGGGTGAAGACGCGGATCGCCCCGGTCCCGGCACCGCAGGGCACGACGGGCCCGCCCCGCCCGGCCGGGCGGGGGACGCCGAGCCCGGTGACCGCGGGCACCAGTGCCGTCCGCGTCCAGGACGCCCCGCGGCGGGAAACCGTCCATGCGATCGCCCCGGCGATGGCCGGGACGGTTCGCGGTGTCCGGCCGACGTGGCCGGCCGATGCCCCGGGGACGCCCCGGGCGGAATCGAGCAGTGCGAGATGACTCATGATGCTCCTGACATGTTCGTTGTCCCGGCGTCGTGCGAGCCGCCCCGCGCCGAGGAGACCTGTGATGAGCGCCCGTCGCTCGCCGAGAAGTAGCCGCCGTCGATCGATTCGCCGTCCCAGACCGCCGTGTCCGGGGATGCGACGGAGGACGGACCGGACATGGCCGACGTCGTCGAGGTGGTCGTGCCGGCCACCCCCGAGGACACCGTCGCGGGGGTCGCAGACCCTGCCGTGCCCGCCGTCCTGTCCGTCGCGTTGCCGGCGAGCAACGTGAAGGCGCCGAGTCCGACGACCGTGGAGGCGAGCACCGCCCCGCGACGGCTCTTCCCGCTCCGTCTCGCCGGGACGGACGGCCGGGGGCCGGTGGCTCCGGACCGTGTGGGATCGTCGCGGTCCGGCGGGTCCGTGGGAGGCGTGGTGTTCATCGGCCCAGTCTCGACGACCGACCTCAGACCCACCCGCGATCATGCTGAGGGATCGCTGAGAGCGGAGGCATCGCGCACCCAGGAGCCATAACCCGGGTCGACCGGTTCACCCGGCGGCCCGGGCCCGATGGCGAAACCGCACGGCGCCGGTGTCCCCGCCCCGGGTGGCGTGGGCGGGTGTCAGGGGACGACATCTCGGCGCGGAGACGTCATCCCGGTCGTCGTCCCGTCACGGACCGCGACGGGACGACGACGGGGAACCGTTGACTAGCCCAGTGCCTGTGCCTTCAACCGGTCGAACTCCTCCTGGCTGATGACACCCTGGTCGAGGAGCGCCTTGGCCTGCGTGATCTGCTCGGCGGGCGACGTGCCGGCGACGTGCCGGATGTACGAGCGGGTGGCGTCCTCGGCCTGCTCCGCTGCCTTCATCTGACGCTTGGCCATGCCCTCACCGCGGACGATGACGTAGACCAGCAGGCTGATCAGGGGGACGACGAGCAGCGCGATGAGCCACAGGGCCTTGGCACCACCGCCGAGCGTGTGGTCACGGAACAGGTCCGCCAGGACGGAGAAGAGCATCATCAGGTACATCACCAGGAAGAAGATGGAGATGACACTCCACAGGAACGATCCCAGGCTGATATCGGCAACCATCAACATCGACGTACTCTCCTTGTGAAGTCGCGGCGGCGACGCCGCCCGACGTGCCCGTGGGGGCTGTTACGGGAAGAACGGCCGTGATGTCCTGCTGCGATCGCTGCTTGTCAGACCGACAGGCACGTCCAACGCCCAGCATAACCGCTGATGCCGCGTCCGAGTGCCCGTGACGGTGCCGTGGCCGGCATCGTGCCGTGGGCCGGACGACGAGCGGAACCGGCCCGGTGACCGCCGCCCGCGCCACGGCGTCCGCCTCAGGCGGCGACGGCGTCCTGCGGCCAGGCGCCGACGGAGATCGAAGGTTCGTCCTCCCGGCTGAGAACGGCGCTGAGACCGGCCTTCCGAAGGAAGGCGACGCCGGCCTCCGGTCCGAGGATCAGGGCGGTCTTGGCGGCGACCTCCGCCTGGACGCACGTGGGTGCGGCGACGGACACGGACCACACCGACGAGCGGCTGGGCTCCCCTGTCCGCGGGTCGATGAGATGGTGCTGGTCCTCCCAGGCGAGCCGCCAGCGGCGGCGCGCCGTGCTGGAGGTGGCCAGGGCACCGTCGACCAGCGTGACCGACGCGTCGCGCACGTCGGTGAGCCCGACCGGCCAGCCCTCGCCACGGGAGGAGATCACGCGCATGTCACCGCCGGCGTTGACGAGGGCCCGCGTGACACCCGCCTCGGCCAGTCGCTCGATGACGGCGTCCACGGCCATCCCCTTGGCGATCCCGCCCAGATCCACCGCGGCGCCCGCGGGGACCGTGACGACGGACGCGTCGGCGTCGACGGCGAGGTCCCGCCAGGCGCCGCCGGGACGGACGCGCGCGATGCGGAAGCGCGTGGAGGACGGGAGATCGAAGCTCTGCGCATACCCGGCGGCGACGAGCTGACGGCCGAGCGTGGGATCGAACACCCCGCGGGTCGCCCAGGCCGCGCGAAGGGCCTCGGTCATGACACGCAAGAGGAGCGGACCGACCCGGACGGGCGACCCCGCCCGCGCGTTCATGCGACAGAGCTCCGACTCGGGACGGAACCGGCTGAGCGCGGCCTCCCAGTCGGCGAAGAGCCGCTCGGCTCCGGCGATGAGGTCGTCGGCGTCGGGGTGTCCGACGCGCACCGTGATCTCGGTGCCCATGGCGTGGAAGATCGCACTCCGGGTGTCGATTGCGGCGGTCATGGTCCTCCTCGCGTGCCGGGGGAACGGGGGGGCGGACTCCGGGCCCGATCAGAGTGGGCCCCAGAGATCGGACGGGCCTCGGAACGGGCTGTGGATCGGCTGTGAGATGCGGCACCCCGCCGGCGGTGAAACGTGCATCGACCACCCGGGAGGCGACGCCGTCAGCCGTTCGCGCCCGCCGGGGTCCGGGATCACGGTGGCCCGAGGATCACATCGCAGCCCACCGGCGCGGGGAGAGGGCACCCGGCATCCCGCCACAGACCCGCTCCGCGACGCCCGCCCGCCGGCGAAGTCACGACGCACCCGGACGCCGGACCGCACGTTGATAGTCCGGCCGCGGGATGACATGCTCGTTCACATCCGGCCAACCGACTCGACCAAGGGAACCCCGATGACCCGTCCGGCCCAGTCGCAGACGATTCTCGCGCCGCCGGCGGACGCGGCCATCTTCCTGGTGGTCAACGTCCGGCCCGGAGGCGAGCAGACGCTGCTCGACCTGTTCGCCGACACCGCGGGTCTCGTCCGCTCGGTCGGCTTCCGTGAGCCGCGTGCCGAGCTCACCCTCGTCGTCGGGATCGGCGCCGCCATATGGCCGCGCCTCTATTCGTTCGCCCCGCCGGCGCAACTGCATCCGTTCCGCGCGCTGTCGGGTGACCGGCACTCCGCTCCGTCCACCCCCGGGGATGTCCTCTTCCACATCCGGGCCCGACGCATCGACGTCTGCTTCGAGCTGGCTTCGCTGATCACGGGACGCCTGAAGAGCCAGGCCGACGTCGTCGACGAGGTCCATGGCTTCCGGTATTTCGACTCACGCGACCTGCTGGGCTTCGTGGACGGCACCGAGAACCCCGAGGGCGCGGACGCCGCCGCCACCGTCTACATCACCGAGGAGCAGGAGCCGGCGTATGCCGGCGGCAGCTACGTCATCGTCCAGAAGTATCTCCACGACATGGACGCATGGAACGCCCTCCCCACCGAGGAGCAGGAGAAGACGATCGGCCGCTACAAGCTGAGCGACGTCGAGATGGCCGACGACGTGAAGCCCGCCAACTCCCATGTCGCGCTCAACACCATCGTCGACGAGAACGGCGAGGAGCAGGACATCATGCGGGACAACATGCCGTTCGGACGCCTGGGTTCCGACGAGTTCGGCACCTACTTCATCGGCTACGCCGCGAACGCCGCCACCACGGAGACGATGCTCGAGCACATGTTCATCGGTGACCCTCCGGGCAACCACGACCGGATCCTGGATTTCTCCACCGCCATCACGGGGTGCCTGTTCTTCGTCCCCACCGCGGACTTCCTCGAGGATCCCGACGCCGCGATGGACGCGGGAGCAGTCCCGGGCGCCGTTGCCGATCATGCGGCCACCCTCCTCGCCGGCGGGCCCGCGTCCGTCGTGCCGCACCCCGATGTCGCCGGCGGGACGCCCGCCGACGACGCGGACACCGAGCCCGACGAGACGGTCGGACCGGACACGCCGTCCACCGAAGACCCGCCCACCGATGTGCCGCCCGGCGACGGATCCCTGGGCATCGGCAGCCTGAAAGCCTGAAAGGACCGACCACATGAACAACCTGCATCGCGAGCTGGCCCCGATCACCCCCGAGGCATGGGAGCAGATCGAGGAGGAGGCCCGGCGCACATTCACCCGCACCGTGGCCGGCCGCCGCGTCGTCGACGTGGCCGGACCGTCCGGTCCGTCGCTCGCCGGCGTCGGGACCGGGCACCTCCAGGACATCACCTCCCACATCTCGGGTGTCCGCGTGCGACGCCGCGAGGTCCAGCCGCTCATCGAGCTGAGGGTCCCGTTCACCGTGACGCGCGCGGCCGTCGACGACGTCGAGCGCGGCGCCCAGGACTCCGACTGGCAGCCCGTGAAGGACGCCGTGATGCAGATGGCGTACGCCGAGGACCGCGCCATCTTCGACGGCTTCCCCGACGCCGGCATCCAGGGTGTGCGTCCTGCCAGCTCCAACGGACGGCTCAGCCTGCCCGCCGCCGTCGAGGACTACCCGGACGTCGTCGCCCGGGCACTCACCGAACTGCGCCTCGCGGGCGTCGACGGGCCCTACAAGGTGCTGCTGTCGGCGGACGCCTACACGGCCCTGGCGGAGACCACCGTCCAGGGATACCCCGTCCTCCGTCACGTCGCCCGCCTGGTCGGCGAGGACGACCTGATCTGGGCCCCGGCCATCGACGGCGCCGTCGTCATCTCCTGCCGCGGCGGCGACTACCAGCTCAGCCTGGGCAAGGACCTCTCGATCGGATACTCGTCCCACGACGCGGAGACCATCGAGCTCTATCTGGAGGAGTCGTTCACGTTCCTCCCCTTCACCGCCGAGGCCAGCGTGACCATCGACCCGAAGTAGACGGACCTCGTGGGGCCGGCCGCCGGGCGCAGGCCGGCCCCATGACGACACCGCCGCGAGCGCGGACCGAAGCCGGCACCGGCCGCAGCCGGTCGGCGCCCGAGCAGATCCGCGATCCGCCGGCCGTGCTGATCACCAGGCCCAGGACCGCATGGCGGCACCGTCGTCGCTCCCCCTCCCGGACGCGTCGAACATCCACGTGCTGAACGTCGTGTCGTCGCCGCCGATGCCGGTGGCCGGCACCAGGCACAGACCGCGCGACACCCCGCCGCCGAGAGCACGCCCAGCAGCCGGATTCATGTCACACTGACGGCGAGGATGGCATCGGATGCCGGCGAGTCCCGCCGGCGGATGATTCCGCGGCTGAGACCGGGCCATGTCGCCCGGCAGGCGGACTCTCCGATCGACTCACCGAGGATGCGGGCCCGTGGCATCCCCACGGGATCGATCCGGCGATGTCCATGACGACCTCGGATCGGGAGAGGGACCGGAGGCCGGCACCACGCCGTCCGACGATCCCCTCCGTCGCCGGACACGCCCTCGGGCGGCGCATGATCGCCGGCGGCCGGACCGCCGCCGGTGACTTCACCACTTCTTCGACGGACCATCACCGGTCGGCCCCCCGCCACGACACGCCCGTTTCCTAGCGTCGTCACGGTCGACGGCAACGGAGCCCGGCCGAAACGACGAAGGAGTCCCGTGAATCCATCTCCCCACTGTGATGACGTCCCACGGCACACCCGGCCGGTGCGGCGGGCCACCACCGCGGCGGTCCTGGTCGCGCTCGGCGCGGGGATGACCCAGCCGCTCTCCGCGAATGCCGCCAACGTCGCGAACCCGATCGTCCACTCTGCGCCGAAGGCCGCCATCGGCCTGAACCCGATCGGCACCTACGAGACCGGCGTCTTCGACAAGGGCGCGTCGGAGATCGTCGCCTACTTCGCGGCGAAGAAGCGCCTCTACAAGGTCAACGCCGCGGCCGCGGTGGTCGAGGTGCTCGACGTCTCGCGCCCCGCGTCGCCGGCGAAGATCACCGATCTCCAGACCGTCGGCGTCACAGCAGACGACGGCTCGGTGATCGGCGACGGTGCGTCCGCCAACTCCGTGGCCGTCCGCCCGGACGGCCTGGGGGTGGTGGCCGTGCAGAACCCGGTGAAGACGGAACCCGGATGGCTGGTCTTCTTCGATGCGCGCGACTCCTCCGGCCGGGCGCTCGGCGCCGTCCGGGTGGGCGCCCTGCCGGACATGGTGACCGTCTCTCCCGACGGCGACTACGCCGTCGTGGCCAACGAGGGTGAGCCCGCCGACGACTACAGCGCCGACCCCGAGGGCACCGTCGGCATCGTCACGCTGCCACGACGGGTCGGTGCGCCCCGGCAGGCCGCCGTGCGCCTCGCCGGGTTCACCGCCTTCGACCGCAACCCGCCGAAGGGCGTGCGGAGCTTCGGGCTCCCGGGTCCGGACGGAAGCTGGCTTCTCCCCTCGCGCAACTGGGAGCCGGAGTACGTGACCATCACCGGATCGACCGCCTACGTCACCCTGCAGGAGGCCAACGCGATCGCCTCGGTCGACCTCAAGCGGGCGAAGGTCGCGAAGGTGATGCCGCTGGGGTACAAGGACCACGGCCTGGAGCAGAACGCCCTCGACCCGTCCGATCGCGACGGGAGCGCCGACATCCGGACGGTGCCCGGACTGCGGGGCTTCTACATGCCGGACACCATCGCGTCCTACCGCGTCCGCGGAACGACGTACCTGGTGACGGCGAACGAGGGCGATGCCCGCGAGTGGGGCGACTACGCCGAGCCGATCCGCGTGAAGGACCTCGGCAAGAAGGGCGTGCCCCCCATCTGCGCGACCTCGCCCCTGGCGGCACGCACGGCCGACGCGGACCTGGGACGGCTCAACGTGACGCGCGAGGACGGCCTCTCCGCGGACGGCAGCTGCTACGAGCACCTGTACGCCTTCGGCGGACGATCCTTCTCGATCTGGACGACCGACGGCCGGCTGGTCGCCGACTCGGGCTCCGACATCGAACGGATCACCGCGGCGGCGATCCCGGGCAACTTCAACGCCAATCACACGAGTCCCCAGTTCGACAGCCGCAGCGACGACAAGGGCCCCGAGCCGGAGGCCGTCACCGTCGGCGAGGTCGACGGGCGCAGCTACGCGTTCGTCGGCCTGGAGCGGATCGGCGGCGTCATGGCCTTCGACGTCTCCGATCCGCGGAGGCCCACGTTCGTGACCTACCTGAACAACCGCGACTTCAGCGTCACCGATCCGGAGGACAACCTGTCCGCATCCGGCGACCTCGGTCCCGAGTCGGTCGTGTTCATCCCGGCGAAGGACTCCCCGACCCGGCGGCCGCTCCTCGCCGTGGGCAACGAGGTGTCGGGCACCACGACGCTCCTGGGCGTCGACCGTACCCGGCGGGCCACGTGCCGCCCCCTGCCGCGGCACGCGTTCCCGCCGTCCCACCGGTAGAGGGCACTCCTCCCGCAAACTCCGGACGGGTGCCGCGCGATCGGCCGCCGTCCGGGGTGCCGGAGACTCCGAACGCGACCGGGGTCAGCGGGCGCGAGCGCTCCGGGCGGCCAGGATCGGGCGCAGCGTGTCGATCCGCGTCTCCACGTCGTACGCCGTCGTCGCGATCATCAGCTCCTGGGCGTCGCACGAACGCACCAGCCGCTCGAGCGCGCCGATGACCGCGTCTGCGGTCCCGACGTGGCGGACACCGCCGATCGTCGTGCGATCGACGTCCGTCAGCCGCAGATCCGCCTCCTCGGGCGAGAGGATGGGCTCCATCCGGTTGGTCCGTATCCCCATCCACAGCGCCAGCGCGGGTCCGGCCAGACGCCACGCATCCTCGTGCGTGGCACCGATCACCGCCGAGGTGCACACCATCGCCCACGGATCCGTCAGCTCATCGCTCGGGCGGAACTCGGAGCGATAGAGGTCGAGGACGTACGCCGGATCGAGCTGGCCGAAGTGCCCGGCGTACGCGTAACGGATGCCCAGTCGTCCGGCGAGACGGGCCGAGTAGTCGCTGGATCCCAGGAGCCACAGTTGCGGATACCCGGAGGCCGCGGGCGTCACCGACAACGGGATCCCCTGGTCGCCCACGCTCACGCCCCGGTCGCTCAGCCACGACCGCACCAGGTTCACATGCTCGGGGAACTCCTCGGGTCCGAGCCCCTCCTGCGTGCGGCGCAGCGCCCAGGCCGTGACCGGGTCGGCGCCCGGCGCGCGCCCGAGCCCCACATCCACGCGCCCGGGGGCGAGCGCCTCCAGCGCCGCGAACTGCTCCGCGACCACATACGGCGAGTGGTTCGGCAGCATCACCCCGCCCGATCCCACACGGATGCGCGACGTCCGCATCGCGACGGCCGCCGCCAGGACAGGCGGCGACGTCGCCGCGACGGCCGGCATGTTGTGGTGCTCGGCGATCCAGAACCGGTCGGCCCCCAGCCCGTCGGCGGCGACGGCCATCGTGAGCATGTCGGCCAGGGCATCGGCGCTCGTCGCCCCGGCACGGACGCCGGCGAGCTCGAGGACGGAGATCGGCACGTCGATCATCCACCCGACGATAGCCCGGCGGGTCGTCGTCGAGCCCTGGACCGGACACGATCGGGTCCGTCGTCCGTGAGCCGCCAGAACGACGATCGTGAACGAACGATTCCGACAGTTCCTATCATTCTCATACTCAGGTTTCTAGAGGATTCGCCGATACATTTGGGGATGATGAGAACCGGCCGGACAACGATGAACCCCAACGACGAGGTGCTCCTCCGGAGCATCGCGTTGGCCCCCGCACAGCGGCTCGCGCTCATCCCGATGGCCGCGGCGCTCATCGCCATCGCCCCGTGGACCGGATGGCTCACGCTCATCCCGATCATCCTGACGCTGGCCGTCTTCGCGGCCCTCAAGCGGACACGGGTCCAGGAGGAGCACGGGGTCATCACCTCGTACGCCGCCTGGGCGCTGGGCACGGTGGGCGTCTGCGCCATCGCCCTGTGCTCGGACGGGCATGCCTACTACATGGCACCGCTCATGGCCATCCCGACGATACTGGGCATCGCGGTCTTCCCGGTGCGGCAGCTCCCCGTGCTGGCCTTCGTGATGACGACGTCCATCATCGCCACCTGCTGGCTGGCGGACTCCGACGCGGTCCGCGACGATCCCGCGCCCACGCTCATCTCGGCGGTTCTCCTGGGGGCGATCGTCCTCATCGGGGGGATGAGCCGCAAGGCCGAGACCGACTCGTTCCTCGAGTCCCGGGTCGACCCCCTGACCGGCGCGCACAACCGGCTGGCGCTCGACGAGCACCTCGAGACGCTGCCCGCCGCCCTCCGCGACCGGCAGTGGACCCTGATCCTGGGCGACATCGACAACTTCAAGCGTCTCAACGACCGCTACGGCCACGCGGCCGGCGACCGCGCGCTGCGGGCCGTGGCCGACCACATCCGGGACAACCTGCCGTCCGGCGGACGCCTCTACCGATTCGGCGGCGAGGAGTTCCTCATCACCCTGAGCGACTGCGACCCGGCCACCGCACGACGCCTCGCGGAACGCATCCGCGTCGGGCTGCCCGGTCTCGACATCGGAGGCCCCACCGTCACGATGTCCTTCGGCGTCGCATCGCATCCGACGACGGAGGCCACCCGCTTCGACGCACTCTTCGCCCGCGCCGACGAGGCGATGTACCGGGCGAAGGAGTCCGGCCGCAACGCCGTCGTCGTCGCGCCCGCGCTTCCGGCCGTGCGTCCGCCCAGCCGGGGGCCGGGCGAGCTCCACGACGTGACGCGCATGCGGCGGGGGACCGACGAGCCCCGCACGCGCTGCTCCCTGATCCAGGGCTGGTTCGAGCGGGAGCAGATGGTCGACCTGATGACGCGCCACTACCGCGGATCGCGCATCGCCGACGCGCTGATCATCGCGCCCCTCCTGCTGTTCATCCAGCGCATCGGCCCTGCGACGGCGATCCTGGGACTGGTCGCCCTCGTCCTCTTCCGCGTCACCCAGGCCTGTCTCACCCGGCTGGAGCGCCCGGAGCTGCTCTTCGTGCCCGCCTGGGTCGCCACGCAGGCGGTCATCACGCTGGCGATCATCAACGGACGCGAGGGAGGGCCCTGGGGGCTCTTCGCCCTCTCCTTCCTCGTCGTGGCCACGTCGCCGGCGCTGCCCTGGCGGCTGATGTCGTGGGGTGTCGCCATCAGCGGAGCCCTCACGGTGCTCGCGGCCATGACGCTGAACGGCCCGGCGCTCACCTCCGAGCCCCAGATCGTCGTGACGCCCCTCCTCCTGCTCCTGGCGTGCGCCGTCGTAGGACGCGAACTGGGACGACGGATCATGTCCATGCGGCGGGCATCCCTCCACGACCAGCTCACGGGACTGCCCAACCGCAGCTCACTGAAGCGGCGCATGGACGACGCCCTGGCGTGCGCCGCGCAGACCGGCGGCTTCGTCTCCCTCATCATGGCGGACATCGACCACTTCAAGCGCGTGAACGACACGCTCGGCCACAGCCGCGGGGACGCCGTTCTCGTCACGACGACCAGCCGCCTCCAGAGCCGGCTGCGCCAGAGCAACGCGCTGCACCGGGTGGGCGGCGAGGAGTTCGCCATCCTGCTCCCCGGGGTGCACGAGGACATCGCGGTGGAGATCGCGACCCGCCTGCGTGCGGCCGTCGCCGAGGGGCCCGTCTCGGGGGTCCCGCTCACCATGTCGTTCGGCGTCGCCAGCGGCGGTGCGGACACCCCTCACGACGAGCTCTACCGTGCCGCCGACGGCGCCCTCTACCGGGCGAAGCGCAGCGGACGCAACCGCGTGGAGCGCGCGTCGGAGTCCCACTTCGCGCCCGTCCCCGTGGTCACACGGCAGCAGATGTCGGCAAGTCGCTAACCTGACCTGCCCTTCGCCCGCGGCGGCCGCCGCATTCCCAAGGAGTCTCCCCTCGTGGCCCAGCGTCAGGACCTGCGCAACATCGCCATCGTGGCCCACGTCGACCACGGCAAGACGACGCTCGTGGACGCGATGCTCTGGCAGTCGGGGGCGTTCCGCGACAACCAGGAGGTCGCCACCCGCGTGATGGACTCCATGGACCTGGAACGGGAGAAGGGGATCACGATCCTCGCCAAGAACACGGCCGTCCGATACGGGGAGACCACGATCAACGTGGTCGACACCCCGGGGCACGCCGACTTCGGCGGCGAGGTGGAGCGCGGCCTGTTCATGGTCGACGGCGTCGTGCTCCTCGTGGACGCCAGCGAGGGTCCGCTCCCCCAGACGCGGTTCGTCGTCGACAAGGCACTGGGACACGGGCTCCCCATCATCCTCGTCGTCAACAAGATCGACCGCCCGGACGCGCGCATCGCCGAGGTGGTCGACGAGGTCTACGAGCTCTTCTTCGACCTGGGTGCGGACGCCGCGCAGATCGAGTTCCCCATCGTCTACTCGAACGCCAAGGCGCGCGTCGCGACCCTCGATCCCGACGTCCCGGGCAGCGACCTGACCCCCCTCTTCGAGACGCTCCTGGAGCACGTGCCACCCCCGGACTTCGACCCGGACCACCCGATGCAGGCACTGGTCACCAACCTCGACGCCTCCCCGTACGTCGGCCGGCTGGCCCTCTGCCGTGTCCGCCACGGGCACATCTCCAAGGGGCAGCCGATCGCCTGGTGCCGCACCGACGGCACCATCGAGCGCGCACGCGTCACCGAGCTGTACATGACCGACGCGCTGCAGCGGGTGGAGGCCGAGACGGCGGGGCCGGGCGACATCATCGCCGTCGCCGGGCTGCCCGAGGTCACGATCGGGGACACGCTCGCCGACCCCGACGACCCGCGCCCCCTCGCCGAGCTCACGGTCGAGGAGCCCAGCATGTCGGCCGTCATCGGCATCAACACCTCGCCGCTCGCGGGCCGCGACGGCAGCAAGCTGACGGCGCGCATGCTGCGTCAGCGCCTGGACCAGGAGCTCGTGGGCAACGTCAGCATCCGCGTGCTCGACACGGACCGCCCCGACGCCTGGGAGGTCCAGGGACGCGGAGAGCTCCAGATCGCGGTGCTGATCGAGACCATGCGACGTGAGGGCTTCGAGCTCACGGTCGGCCGTCCCCGCGCGGTGACGCGGGAGATCGACGGGCGCCGGATGGAGCCGATGGAGCGGCTGGTCATCGAGGTCCCGGAGGAGCACATGGGCGCGGTCACCCAGCTCCTTGCCACCCGGAGGGGGCGCATGCAGGGCGTCACCAACCACGATGAGGGCTGGGTGCGCCTCAGCTACGTCATCCCCACCCGCGGGCTCATCGGCATCCGCACCCAGATGCTCACGGAGACCCGGGGCACCGCCGTCCTCCACCAGCTGTTCGAGGGGTGGGAGCCGTGGCAGGGCGAGATCGCCGGCCGGGTCCGGGGCAGCCTGGTCGCCGACCGGTCGGGTACCACCACGACCTTCGCCCTCATGGGCCTCCAGGAGCGGGGCACGCTCTTCGTCGGCCCCGGCGAGGAGGTCTACGAGGGCGCCATCATCGGTGAGAACTCCCGGGTCGAGGACATGGACGTCAACCCGACGCGTGAGAAGAAGCTGACGAACATGCGCTCCTCCACCGCAGAGGAGCTGGTGCGACTGAACACGCACCGCACGTTCAGCCTGGATGAGGCGCTGGAGATGGTCGACGACGACGAATGCGTCGAGGTGACGCCGACCGCGGTCCGCATCCGCAAGACGGAGCTGACGGCCACCCAGCGCGCCAAGCTCGCACGGCAGAAGAAGCCGCCGAAGAGCTGAGGCGGCCGGGTCCGATCACACCGTCCGGCCCCGGCGATCGTCCGCCACGGCCGGACGGCGGACCCCCGCCCATGCCCCGTGCGGAAACCGCGGCCGGCGGTCATGTGAACGAGGGGCGGATGACACGGGATCGTCACGGAGGGACGGCCCTCATACGGGTAGCCTTGGTGCATGACCCCCCTTCGCGTATTCGGGATCGTTCTGGCCGGTGGCGAGGGAAAGCGGCTGTGGCCGCTCACCGAGGATCGCGCCAAGCCCGCCGTGCCCTTCGGCGGGGACTACCGGCTCGTCGACTTCGCGCTCTCCAACATGGCGAACGCCGGCTACCTGCGCATCGCCGTGCTGACCCAGTACAAGAGCCACAGTCTCGACCGGCACGTGGCGACCACCTGGCGCCTGTCTCCCCTGCTCGGTCACTACGTGGCGCCCGTCCCGGCCCAGATGCGGCGCGGACCGCGGTGGTTCGCCGGATCCGCCGACGCCGTCTACCAGAACCTCAACCTCATCGCGGACGAGGCGCCGACCCACATCCTGGTGTTCGGCGCCGACCACGTCTACCGGATGGACCCCCGCCAGATGGTGGAGCAGCACGTGCAGTCGGGGGCCGGCGTCACCGTGGCCGCCATCCGGGTGCCCCGTGACCAGTCCGGCGAGTTCGGGGTCATCGAGCCCGATGCGTCCGGCCGCACCATCGCACGGTTCCGTGAGAAGCCGAAGGAGGTCGACGGGCTCCCCGACGCGCCCGACACGATCCTGGCGTCCATGGGCAACTACGTCTTCACCACGGAGGCGCTGATCGAGGCGGTCACCCGGGACGCCCGGCTGGACGGATCGCGTCATGACCTGGGCGGCAACATCATCCCCGCCATGGTCGAGGACGGGGACGCCTGCGTCTACGACTTCTCGCAGAACGTGATCCCCGGCCAGGAACCCATCGAGCGCGGCTACTGGCGTGACGTGGGAACGATCGACGCGTACTACGCCGCCAACATGGATCTCATCGCCGTCACCCCGACCTTCAATCTCTACAACCAGGCCTGGCCCATCCTCACCGCGCGCGATCCCTTCCCTCCGGCCAAGTTCGTGTTCAGCGAGGAGGGCCGGACCGGAGCCGCCTACGACTCGATGGTCTCGGCCGGGGTCATCATCTCGGGAGGCACCGCGCGCCGGTCCATCCTCTCGCCCGGTGCCCGCGTGGACGACGGCGCCCTCGTGGAGGACTCCGTCGTGATGCACGGTGCGCGGATCTGCCACGGCGCGGTCGTCCGGCGCGCCATCCTCGACAAGAACGTGGTTGTCGAGGCGGGCGCGCCGATCGGTGTCGACCCCGAGGCCGACCGGGCGCGCTTCCACGTGTCCGCGGGCGGCATCGTCGTCCTGGGGAAGGGTGCCCGGGTCACCGCGTGAGGGTCGCCCTCTTCACCCGTGAGTACCCGCCGGACGTCTACGGCGGAGCCGGTGTCCACGTGGAGGACCTCGCGCGCGAGCCCGCCCGCCACATCGACCTGACGGTCCACTGCTGGGGCGACCCGCGCCCCGAGCCGTCCTCGGGACCCCGGGTGGTGGCGCACCGCCCCTGGGACGCCCTCCAGGACGGCGTGCCCGCCCACTCGGCCCTCGCCGCTCTCTCCGCCGACCTCGTGATGGCGCAGGCGGCCGACGCCCCGGACATCGCGCACAGCCACACCTGGTATGCCGACATGGCCGGCCACCTCACCAAGCTGATCCATGACGTGCCCCACGTCGTCACGGTCCACAGCCTCGAGCCCATGCGCCCGTGGAAGGCCCAGCAGCTGCAGGGCGGGTACGCCGTCTCCACCTGGGCCGAGGCCACCGCGCTCCGGGCCGCCGACGCCGTCATCGCCGTCTCCGACGCGCATCGTGAGGACATCGTGCACGCCGTACCGGGGATCGACCCGGACCGCATCACCGTCATCCGCAACGGCGTCGACACCGGCGAATACAGCCCCGATCCCGGCCATGACGTCCTCGACCGGCTGGGCATCGACCCGTCGCGCCCGTACCTCGTGTTCGTCGGACGGATCACCCACCAGAAGGGCCTCACCCACCTGCTGGACGCGATCCCGCACATCGCGCGTGACGCGCAGATCGTGCTGTGCGCCGGTGCGCCGGACACCCCGGAACTGGCCGGCGAGGTGACGCGGAGAGTGGCGGCGCTCCAGGCGGATCGCGAGGGGATCACCTGGATCTCGGAGATGTCGCCCAAACGCGATCTCATCCAGCTCCCCACCCACGCCACCGTCTTCGTCTGCCCGTCCGTCTACGAGCCCCTGGGCATCGTCAACCTCGAGGCCATGGCCTGCGGCACCGCCGTGGTCGCGAGCCGGGTGGGCGGGATCCCCGAGGTCGTGGTCGACGGAGAGACCGGCCTCCTCGTGCCGCTGCACCGGGCGGATCCGGACGGGCCGGTCGACGCCGACGCCTTCGCGCATGCCCTGGCCGAGGCGGTCAACTCCCTCCTCTCGGATCCCTCGCGCACCCGCGCCATGGGTGCGGCCGGACGACGCCGCGTCGAAGACGAGTTCTCGTGGCGCGCCATCGGCGAGAAGACCCTTACCCTCTACTCGACCCTTATATAGCGCGAAGTCGACCTGTACGTTCGTATAGGTCGGCCCCGAGACGAATGGCGGGGATCCTCCTGACCCGACGGCCAGAACGTCGCGGCGAAGGGATGGGATCGGACGAGCCATCCTAGTACTTGCATGTGCCAGGTGATTCGCTCCCTCATGGAGTTCGGACGCTCCGTTCCCCAGAACCCGCGATCCATCGAGGTATCGACATGAACCAACACGCCGGCAGAGGGCTCTCACGGCCCATACGCGCCATCGCCATCATGCTCGCAGTGGTCTCGGCGCTCGTCGTCTTCGCGCAGCGCGCGACCGCGGCGGACGTCACCTCGAAGATCACGACGAACGTCTCGGTCGTCACCGACGGCCACGCCGGTTCGCCGCCGCAGTACGAGTCCTGGGAGCGCGTGCGCATGAACATGACCTGGGCCGTGAAGCCGGGTCAGACCGTCGCCGCGGGAGACTCCTTCACCGTGCCGGTCGATCCCAACCTCGACGCGTCCTCCTTCATCCCGTTCGACCTGACGGACTCCACCGGCGCGGTCGTCGCGAAGGCCGAGATCGTCGCGACCCCGGCACCGGGCCAGATCCGGTTCGTGTTCACGGATTACGTGACCACACACCCGAACAACCTCAACGGCACGGCGTTCCTCGAACTGAAGTTCGACCAGTCCAAGATCGACCAGGCTCAGCCCTTCACGGACCTTGAGGTCTACGGCACGACGCTCCGCGTCAATCGCGACCTCGGCCCCGACGGATCGACGGACTACAAGTACGGGTACTGGCGCGTCGGCCAGGCCACGGCACTCGCGCTCAACCCCGACGGATCGCTCGTCAACAGCACGGATCCGCAGATCCGCTGGGGCGTCCAGCTGAAGACCCAGGTCAACGGACAGGACTGGACTGCGGTCACGGTCGTCGACACGCCGACCGTCGGCACGGAGTTCCGCTGCGCCGACCCGGCCTTCAAGGTCACGGGCTTCCGCCGCGACGCCCAGGGAGCAGCACCGACGGTCCTGGGCTCCAGCAAGGTCACCGTCGTCTCATGCGCGGCGGACCGCCTCGAGGTCCGCATCACCAAGGACGCGGCTGACCACGGCATCTTCAGCGTCGAGATGAACTCGTGGATCACCACCGACGGCCAGGGGCGCCCCGTGTACACCGTCGACGGCGTGTCGCACGTCGGCTTCCCGCCGGACGGCTTCGCCAACAAGGTCACCATCACCTACGAGGGGATCACGACCGTCACGCGCACCACGAACCTCCGGGCCGCCGACCAGGGCGGTACGGGAAGCGGCGACGTCCCGGTGACCCCGCCGGTCACGCCTCCGGTGACCCCGCCCGTGACACCCCCGGTCACCCCGCCCGTCACGCCTCCTGTGGCCCGGCCGACGCGCACGGTCCTCGGACTCAAGAAGGTCGCGCTGTCGCGCAACCCCCGCGCCGGGCAGGTCATGAGCTGGCGGATCGAGGTCCGCAACCGCGGCACGATCGCCGCGACGAACCTGAACGTCTGCGACCCCCTCCCGCGGGCGCTGACGCTGTCGAAGCCGTCGGTCCGGATCACCCTGATCGGCAACGGGCGCACCACGACGACCACCGCACGGGTCAGGATGGTCCGCGGCCAGGCGTGCGTGACCGTGAAGAGCCTCGCGGCCGGCACGACGGCGCGCTTCACGGTCCAGACCCGGATCGCGCGGACCGCTCGCCGCACCGGCGAAGACGCGGAAGCGCTCACGATCGAGTCGCAAGATGGTGACGTCCGATTCGATGCCGCCATGCCGGTTCAGCAAGAGTGCGTAGGTGATTCGGCCAACCGGGCAATTGAGATCAGTGCAGGAAAGCGATTCGAGGAACTGGAGCGCATCGTCACCACAGACATCGATCTTGGTGAACGTGGAGAAGTCGTAGAGCGCGACCCCGGTTCGCGTGGCGAGATGCTCCGCCGCCGCGATTGGCGACCAGCGATAGGCATTCCAGCCTTCTCGTTTCGTGCAAATTTCGGGCAACGGCAGATTCGCGTTCGCCTCGAACCAGAGTGGGCGCTCCCAGCCATTCGCTTCGGTGAAGACCGCGCCAAGCTCCTTCTGCCGATCGTAGAAGGGAGAGCGGCGCAATCCACGCGGCGTCGTAATGACGTCGCGCGGATGGATGATGTCGTAGACCTCGTCGTATTGCTGCCAGCCACGCGCCCGGACATACGACCGCGCGGAGGCGTGCGGCGCGAAGCGGTTGAGATCGAGATCGCGCAAATCGAGCTCGCAATCTCCCGTCAACATCAGCTCGGCGATAGCGCGCCCGGTGCCGATGCTATGCGTCACCCAGACCGCTTCCGCCACCCAGAGCCCGCGCACGGACGATTCACCGAGCAGCGAGTTGCCATCGGGCGTGAACGAGAACATGCCGTAGACGCGGTCGGTGATGCCACTCGTCCGCAGCGCGGGCAAGAGCCGCTTCGCCTCGTCGAGTGCCGACTGCAGCGGCGTCATGTCGAAGGGGAGATCAGCTGGCGCGGGCGTATCGTTGCGAATCTCTTCCGGATCGACGATCACCGGTGCGTGCCGGTAACTGCCGATGCCGTAGCGCTCCTCATCCTGCCAGAGATACATCGAGTGGTCCTGATGCCTCCAGAGCGGCTGAACGATTCCTTCCGTTCCGGCCAGCTCAGGCAGCGGCGTGGTGCGGATGTAGGGGTGTGCGCACGGCTGAAGCGGAATCGAGATCCCCGCCATCTTGCCGAGCAGCGGCCCCCAGATGCCGCCACAAATCAACGCCTGCTCGCAGTCGATCCGCCCCTGGTCAGTTTCCACCGCACGAATGCGTCCGCCCTGCGTGTCAAAACCGGTCACCATCCTTTCGCCAACGAACTCGACGCCGAGCGCCATCGCCCGCTTCGCCAGCCGCTCGACGGTCGGGATGGAGCGGAGCGTGCCATCGCGGTCGATGTAGATCGAGCCGAGAATGAGCGAGGTGTCGAGCTGCGGCAGGAGCTTGCCCGTTTCCGCCGGGCCGAGCAGCTCCGCGTTCAGATCCCACGAGCGTGCCCAGCCATATTTGCGGTGCAGATCGGCCCAGCGCTCCGGCGTGGTGGCGACTTCGAGACTGCCGTTAGAGAAGTAGGTTCGCTCCCCCTCGTCCGACAGCTCGAAGAACATCTCCACCGACCACTGCGCCAGCTTGGAGACGGTGCGCGACG
>CALMEC010000181.1 GCA_937862675.1 uncultured Actinomycetes bacterium | reverse complement strand
GTGCCGAAGTTGTCGTCGGTCAGGATCATGCGCCCGGCCTGCTTGGTGACCTCGCTGCCGCTGCCCATGGCGACCCCGATGTCGGCCTGTTTGAGGGCGGCGGCGTCGTTGACCGCGTCACCGGTCATCGCGACGACCATGCCCTGCTCCTGCATCACCCGGGCAAGGCGCAGTTTGTCCTCAGGTGTCACCCGGCCGAACACGTGGAGTCCGCCGATGCGGTCGGCGAGTTCCTCGTCGGACAGGGCGGCGATCTCCGGACCCGAGATCGCCCCCGGACCGAGTCCGAGATCCTCGCCGATGGCCCGGGCGGTGACCGCGTGGTCCCCGGTGATCATGCGCACGTCGATGCCGGCACCGAGCGCGGTCGCCACCGCGGCCTTGGCCTCCGGACGGAGAGGGTCGATGATGCCGACCATGCCGACGAAGGTCAGGTCGGTTGTCAACGCCATCGGGTCGGACGCCATCGTCGCCTCGTCCTCAGCGGTGAGGACGCGGATGGCGAAGGCGAGCACCCGCAGGCCCCGCCCGCCCATCTGCTCATTGGCGGCCTCGATGTCGTCGCGAACCTCCGTGACCGGAGTCGGCACGCCGGACAGCGGCCGGCCCGACTGACTGCATCGCGCGAGCACGACGTCGGGCGCCCCCTTGACCAGCTCGACGAGGTAGTCCTCGCCGTCGAGACGCACGCGGTGGAAGGTGGCCATGAACTTGTACTCGGAGTCGAACGGGACCTCGGCCAGGCGGGCGTATGTACGACGGGTCTGCTCGGCGTCGACACCGAGCTTGGCGGCGAGCACCACGAGGGCGGCCTCCGTCGGATCGCCGACCACCTTACCGTCGTCGCTGACCGCGGCATCGCTGCACAGGGAGACGCCGTATGCCAGGCGGGTGAAGTCCGGGACGTCGACGCCCGCGGCTCCACGGATCTCCCCGGTCTTGCGGTAGCCCTCTCCTGCGACCTCGAACCAGGCGCCGTCCGAGTACACGACGCTCACCATCATCTCGTTCATGGTGAGGGTGCCGGTCTTGTCGCTGTTGATAGCGCTCGTCGCCCCGAGCGTCTCGACGTCGGACAGGTTCTTCACGATGGCCTGGGCGTCGGCCAGCTGCTTGGCACCCCGCGACAGCAGTGCCTGGACGAACGTGGGAAGGCCGGTCGGGATGGCGCTGATCGCCATGGCGATGCCGAGCAGGACCACGTCGCTGGTCGAGAGGTCACGCATGAACCCGACGATGACGATGACCACGACGGCCGCCCAGGCGACGGTGCCGATGACCTTGGTGAGGCCGTCGAGCTCCTTCTGGAGCGGCGAGCGCGACCGGCTCACCGATGACAGCATGTTCGCGATCTGACCCATCTGGGTCTCCATCCCCGTGGCCGTGACCACCATGGTTCCGGTGCCTCGGGTCACCGAGGTGTTCTGGAACAGCATGTTGCTCCGATCGCCGAGGGCCACGTCGGGTCCGCTCAGCGCCCCTGGGTCCTTGCTCACGGGTGCGCTCTCACCGGTGAGGGCGGCCTCCTGCGCCTCCAGGGTGGCCGATCGCACGATCCGGCCGTCGGCCGGCACGAGGTCGCCGGCCTCGATCTGCACGATGTCTCCCGGCACGACCCCGACCGCGTCGATGATCTGCACCTGGCCGTCGCGCACCACCCGGCAGCGCGGCACCTGCAGCTTGGCCAGCGCGTCGACACTGGCTCTTGCCTTCAGCTCCTGCTGGGTGCCGAGCACGACGTTGAGGACCACGAGGACGGCCACCAGGACACCCGTCGACCCCTGGTCGATCAGGAAGCTGCACACCGCCACGACGGTGAGCATGAGGTTCATCGGGTCGCGGAACTGACCGAAGGCCACAGCCCACAGGGACGGCGGCTTCTCCCCCTCGATCTCGTTCGGCCCGTACCGGCCGAGCCGCTCGGCGGTCTCCTGCGCGGTGAGACCGGCGCCGGCGTCGGACCCGAGCCCGCCGACGACGTCGTCGGCGTCGCGCAGGTAGGGAGGAGCGTCGGGCTCCATGGCGGTCATCGAGTCGGAGCTGACGCTCATCTGGTCTCCTCGCTGCGGTCAGCCCTCGTGCAGGGCGGGAAGCCCGATCCTATTGAGGGAGCGGTTTCCGGCACGGGAAGGCTCCACGATCCCATCCCGGCGACCCATCCCCGGGACCGTCCACCGGAGCGGTTCCCGGCGCGGGGTCGTGGCCCCTGCTCGTGGAGTGATCCACGCCGGACTCCGCCGGCAAGGAGCCGCGCTCGTACCGGTTCGTCGCACCGGTGGACCGCGGGCACCGGGCGGCGGCGAGGCTCGCACACCCCGCACTCAGACGGGGGGCGGCACCATCCCGTCGCGCACGAACATCCACCACCGGTAGAACGTGTCGCGCTGATCGGAAACGACCGCGACCGGTGTCGCCGGATCGGCCGGGTCCCATTCGAACGCCTGCCGCGCCAACCGCATGGCATCGATGTCCGTATGTCCCCAGCGGCGGAGGGCGCGCTCCACACCGTCGGGGGCCGAGTCGCCGCCACCGGAGAACCGCGCGCCACACCCGTCGCAGACCCCCTCCTCGGGGACCTCCACGCCGTCGACGATCACGTGACCACAGAACGGACAGTCCAGACGGATCATCATGAGACGGTCGATTCCACGAGATCGTGGATTTGGGCTGCGGTCACGGCGGATGCGCCACGCCGCGAGATCAGGGAGTCACCCATCTCATCCCCAGACGACGGGGATCACGATGGCGAGGCCGGCGATGATGACCGATCCCACCGCGGAGAACGGGATGCCCCGTGACCCGAGGAGGCGCCATCCGGAGACGTACGCGAGGTATCCCGTGATGCCGGCGAGGACGATCACCGTCCCCTGCCCCCACTCGATGTGGCCGCGGGACAACGCGACCCCGCTCAGCACGGCGGTGAGGATCGACGCCGTGCCGATGGACTCGACCGCGTCGCCGTGGCCACGGCGGATCTCGGTGGCCTCGAACGCCAGCCAGACGCCGACCAGGATGTCCCAGACGGCGATCACGATCACGGTCGCCGAGCGATCGACGTCCGTACCCAGCCAGTCGACCGCCATGAGGATCCCCATGATCAGCGCCGCGACCGAGAGCAGTGCGACCGCGGGCC
Source organism: uncultured Actinomycetes bacterium (assembly GCA_937862675.1). Taxonomy (GTDB): domain Bacteria; phylum Actinomycetota; class Thermoleophilia; order Miltoncostaeales; family Miltoncostaeaceae; genus CALMEC01. The sequence continues at coordinate 481 of CALMEC010000181.1, read as the reverse complement.
ACAGGCGGTCCAGCGCGCGGTGCTGACGTCCGTCGAGCCGCGTGGGCGGAGGGATCTCGTTCATGTGATCGGCCTGGAAGCGCGCGCCGGTGCCGAACCGGCGCCACACGAGCAGCACGAGGGCGAAGATGGCGATGCCCACGGCGATCCCGATGGGGGTGGAGATCCCGGCCGCGCCACGGGGGCTGCGTCCGCCGAACCGGAAGATGTTGTAGACGATCAGCCATCCGACGATCAGGGACGAGATCAGCCACGACACCTGCCGCGAGAACGGGAGGGACGCCGGACGCGCGGACGGCGGCGGGGTTGTGTCGGTCAGTTTGCTGCTCATCCCCCTATCCTGCCACGGACGCGGCGGGCACCTCAGGATGGTTGATTCCGCGGACATCCTGGCGTGGTGCATGCTCCCGGCGGTGTGGATACGCCACCAATCCATCCGCCCGCCCCTGGCCGGCCACCGGACGACCCGGAAAGGGCACCA
>CALMEC010000180.1 GCA_937862675.1 uncultured Actinomycetes bacterium | reverse complement strand
AACCGCGGAGCTCCCGACGGTCATGGCGCGCCGTGGACGGGCGGAGAGGGCGCCGCGTCAGGCGGGCTGCGCGGAGCGCGCCATCCCGGCCGCGATCTCGGGTCCCAGCGCGGCCACGGGGCCGATGACCACCACGGAGGGATTGCCGACGCCCTCGTCCCGGGCCATCGCGGCGATCCGGTCGAGGCGGCCGCGCACGACGCGCTCGCGCGGGGTGCCGGCCCAGTGGACCACGGCCGCGGGCTCGTCGACCGGCCGTCCGCCGCTGATGAGCGCCTCCACGATGCGGTCGAGGTGACGCATCGCCATCAGGAGCACCAGCGTTCCGGGCACACGTGCGATGCTGGCCCATCGCTCGGCCGCCGCGCTGGTCCCCGGGTCGTCGTGGCCACTCGCGATGGTGACGCATCGGGAGATCTCCCGATGCGTCACCGGGATCCCCGCCGCCGCGGGTGCGGCGAGTGCGCTGGAGACACCGGGGACGACCTCCACCGTGACCCCGGCCGCCGCGGCGGCCAGTGCCTCTTCGCCGCCGCGTCCGAAGACGAACGGGTCGCCACCCTTGAGGCGGACGACGTGATGGCCCGCCGACGCCCGGTCGATCAGCAGGCGGGTGATCTCCTCCTGGACCATCCCGTGCCGCCCGGGTTCCTTGCCCACGTCGATCCGCTCGCAGGTCGACGGCGCCAGCGGCACCAGTGCCTCCGTCCCGAGCCGGTCGAAGACCAGCACGTCGGCCCGGGCGATGTGCCGCAGCCCGCGGACCGTGATGAGGTCGGGATCCCCGGGGCCCGCGCCCACGAGGGCCAGGTGGCCGGTCATCGGTGTCCTCCGGTCGGAAGCGGCGCGGGGTCGAGGCAGTCCGCCAGGAGCTCCGCGGCTCCGCGCCGGTCCCCCTCCGCCAGTCGCTCCACGATCCCCGCGTCAAGGAGCCGCTCGACGGCCTCCGCGCGCGACGGCATGTCGCGATAGCGCTCCTTCAGTTCGCCGCGGGTGACGCGCAGCATGTCGACCAGCTCGCCCCACTCGGGGCCGATGGCGTCCTCGATCCGCTGGCGGACCCGCCGGGCGACGACGGGACTCGCGCCGCCTGTGGACACGGCGACGGCGAGCTCGCTGTGACGCATGATCGACGGGACGATGAAGTTGCAGAGTTCCGGGACGTCGACGACGTTGGCCAGCATCCGGCGTTCCTCCGCGTCGGCCCAGACGTGCCGGTTGGCCGCCTCGTCCGACGTCGCCGCGATGACCAGGAAGCAGTCGTCAAGGTCGCCGGTCCGGTACGGGCGCCCGTGGAACTCGTCCACGGCCCCGAGCGCGACGAGGCGGTCGAGGTCCGGTGTCAGGGCGGGGGACACCAGGCGGATCCTGGCGCCCGACGCCAGCAGCTTCTCGGTCTTCTCGGTGGCGACGGGCCCTCCGCCGACGACCAGGCAGCGCCTGCCGGTGACGTCGATGAACGCGGGATAGAACACGGGCGACGGCTTGTGGTCACCATCATTTTCCGCTGCAGATGCGTGACTCTCGCCCACGGGGGACACGGGTGAACTTGCCATGCGGCCACGATACAGGTAAAACACCGTAATCAAAACAGTGTTTGTCAGGTTTTTCTGACCGGACGTCCTTCCATCCGCGCCTCCGAGAATGTATCGTTATGTCGATGATTCAAAAGCGCTATCGCTCGAACGGCGCGGACCATGTCTGAGTTCGTGATCCTCGTGCTGTTCGGCCTCGGCGTGGGGGTGCTGATCGGCACCACCGGGATGGGCGGAGGGTCGATCATGACCCCGTTGCTGATCCTGGTGTTCGGCATCAAGCCGACCGTCGCCATCGGCACGGACCTCGCCTACGCCGCGGTCACGAAGACCGTCGGGGGGTGGCGGCACTGGCGGCAGGGCCCCGTCGACCTCAAACTGTCGTTCTGGCTGGGCCTGGGCAGCATCCCCGCCGCGATCACCGGTGTGTGGATGCTCCATTTCCTCGAACGCATCGCCGGGGACGAATTCGACACCCTCGTGATCTCGATGCTGTCGGCGGCGCTGCTCGTCACCGGTGTGGCCGTGTCATGGCGCGCCCTGTCGGGGGTGGACGTCGCGTCCCGTGAGCGCGAGACGATCGACCTGCAGCGGCGCCACAAGATCGCCGCCGTGGTCACCGGCGCGCTGGTGGGATTCGTGCTCGGGCTGACCTCGGCCGGCTCCGGCGCGCTCATCGCGGTCAGCCTGATCCTGCTCTTCCGGCTCACCCCGCATCGCGTCGTCGGGACCGACGTCTTCCACGCGGCCATCCTCTTGTGGGCCGCAGGCATCGCGCACTTCGTCTCGGGTAACGTCGATCTCGTGATGGCCGGGAGCATTATGGTCGGGTCAATCCCCGGTGTCTGGCTGGGGTCCCATCTCGCGATGCGCCTCCCCCCGGAGGGGCTTCGCCCCGCGCTCGGGATCGTTCTCCTGGGTGCGGGTCTTGCAGTACTGACAAAGGCGGGAATCGCGGTGCCACCGATCGTGATCGTGGGGGTTCCCGCGGTCCTGGCGGTTCTGGCATGGCTGCTGCACCTGCGTCGCAGCCGCATCCGCAGCCGCGAGGTGACGATCGGAGAAACGGTATGAGCGTGCACGAACACCTGGACATCCTCGAGTCCGAGGCGATCCACATCATGCGCGAGGTCGCCGCGCAGTTCGACCGCCCGGTGCTCCTCTTCTCCGGGGGCAAGGACTCCGCGGTCCTCCTGCGGCTGGCCGAGAAGGCGTTCCGTCCCGGTGGCTTCCCGTTCCCCCTGATGCACATCGACACGGGCCACAACTTCCCGGAGGTCATCGAGTACCGCGATGAGTACGTCGGCACCCTCGGCGAGCGGCTCATCGTCGCGTCGGTGCAGGACAGCATCGACCGTGGACGCGTGGTGGACGAGACGGGGCCGCGGGCCTCCCGGAACAAGCTGCAGACCACGACGCTGCTCGACGCCATCGAGGAGAACGGCTTCGACTGCGCCATCGGCGGTGCGCGTCGCGACGAGGAGCGCGCGCGGGCCAAGGAACGCGTCTTCAGCTTCCGCGACGACTTCGGCCAGTGGGATCCGCGCGCCCAGCGCCCGGAGCTGTGGAACCTCTACAACGGCCGGGTGCGCAAGGGCGAGCACGTCCGCGTCTTCCCGCTGTCCAACTGGACCGAGCTCGACGTCTGGGAGTACATCGCCCGCGAAAACGTCCCGCTGGCGCCCATCTACTTCGCCCATGAGCGCGAGGTGTTCACGCGTGACGGCATGCTCTACGCCGCCAGTGACGTGGTGGAGCGGCTGCCGAGCGAAGAGGTCTTCACGACCTCCGTGCGGTTCCGGACGGTGGGGGACATGAGCTGCACCGGCGCGGTCGCCTCGACGGCGACCACACTGGAGGAGGTCGTCGCGGAGATCGCGGCGACGCGTATCACGGAACGTGGCGAGACCCGCGCGGACGACCGCGCGAGCGAGGCCGCGATGGAGGACAGGAAACGCGTTGGCTACTTCTGATGTGAGCGTCGGCGAGCGCGTCGACCTGTGCCGGTTCGTCACCTGCGGTTCAGTCGACGACGGCAAGAGCACGCTGATCGGGCGTCTGCTGTACGACTCGAAGCAGGTCATGGTCGACCAGCTCGAACACGTCGAGACGGCGAGCGAGCGGCGCGGTGACGGCTACGTCAACCTCGCGCTCCTCACCGACGGGCTGCGGGCCGAGCGCGAACAGGGCATCACCATCGACGTCGCGTACCGTCCGTTCGCCACGACGCGCCGGCGGTTCATCATCGCGGACTGCCCGGGGCACGTGCAGTACACGCGCAACATGGTGACGGGGGCGTCCACCGCCGACATCGCGGTCATCCTCATCGACGCCCGCAACGGCGTCGTCGAGCAGACCCGTCGTCACACGTTCATCTGCTCCCTGCTGCGCATCCCGCGGCTGGTGGTCGCGGTCAACAAGATGGATCTGGTCGACTACTCCCAGGAGCGCTTCGCGGAGATCGCGCGCGACTTCCTCCGGTTCACCGACGGCTTCGACGTCGAGGTCGACATCGTCCCCATCAGCGCCCTGTCCGGCGACAACGTCGTGGAGCCGTCCCGGACGATGGACTGGTACTCCGGCCCGACGCTCCTCGGACGACTCGAGGACGCCCCCCTCGAATCGGCGGCCCAGCGCGACACGCCGTTCCGCTTCCCGGTGCAGTGGGTGGTGCGACCGCAGTCGAACGAGCACCATGACTACCGGGGGTACGCCGGGCAGATCGCCTCGGGATCCGTGCGTCCGGGTGACGAGATCGTCGTCCTGCCGGCCGGCCGGCAGACCACGGTCGCGGCCGTCGAGACCCTGGACGGCGGACGGGACGTGGCCGAGGCCCCGCTCTCCGTGGTCGTCCGCCTCGCCGACGACATCGACGTCTCGCGCGGCGACATGCTGGCGCCCGTGGACCGGCCGGCGACGGTGACCCGCGAGGTCGTGGCGGACGTCTGCTGGATGAGCGACCGCCCGCTCGTCGAGCGCGGCCGGTACCTCCTGCGCCACACCACGCGCGAGGTGACGGCGATCGTCGACCGGATCGTCCACCGGGTGGACATCCACGCCCTCGCCGAAGAGCCGGCGACGCAGCTCGAGCTCAACGACATCGGCCGCCTCGTCCTGCGCACGAGCGGTCCGCTCGCCGCGGACGCCTACGCGGAGGACCGTGCCACCGGAAGCTTCATCCTCATCGACGAGGCCACCAACGAGACGCTGGGCGCCGGCATGATCGCGGAGGCGGTTGCCGCCGGCTAGTCGGTCGCTTCCGCGGAATCGACCGTCTAGTGTCCCGTGCCAGAGATCACGTGGCGGTCGCCGGTGGCATCTCATCGTGATGCGGTGTCCTCGATCGCCGAGGGATTCCCGACCGTCCGGCGGACCTGTCGTCCGTGCCTCACGGGAGATTCGCTCGGCGACCGCAGACGAACTTTCCGACACGAGACA
>CALMEC010000179.1 GCA_937862675.1 uncultured Actinomycetes bacterium | reverse complement strand
GGACAAAGTCCGGCTCTGCCCCCCCGGAAACCGGCGACGCCCCCGCATCCACCGTGACCACCACCCCCAGGTCCCGTGGAACCACGGTCTCGCGCCCGGAGTCCGACGTCACCCCCGGCAGGCCGGGATCAGGACGGGGTGGCAGCCTCGTCGGCCTCGACGAGGTCGGTGCGGAGACTCTTCGCCTCGCGCAGATAGATGTGCCGCACCGCGCGTGCCCGCGGCACATATGCGTGCAGAAGCACGCGGATGCACATGCCGAGCGACCCGGGGACCGGGATCTCCTGCGAGCAGATGAGCGGCACGTCCTGAAGGCCCAGACGGCGGGCGGCCACGGCCGGGAACGCGGACACGAGGTCCTGCGTGCAGGTGAAGAACACCGACACGATGTCCCGGGTATCGAGGCCGTTCCGCTGCAGGATCTCGGCCATGAGCTCCTCGGTGGCCGGATAGATCTCGTCCGCTGTGTCGTGCTCCACGGTCGTCGCGCCGCGGATTCCTCGGAGGATGTCGCCGTCTCTCATCGGCGCAAGCCTACGAGACCGGCGAGGCGCGTGAGTTCCGGGCCCGACAGCGGACGGTGTTCACCGCGCCCCAGGCCCGCCGCGGTGAGTCCCGCATAGCGCGAACGGTTGAGCTTCCGCACAGGGTGCCCGACGGCCTCGCACATGCGCCGCACCTGGCGGTTGCGGCCCTCCGTGATCTCGATGCGCAGCCACGTGCCGGAGGCATGGGCGCGGTCCAGACGCTGGACGCGCGCCGGCTGGGTGGGCCCGTCGTCGAGGACGACGCCGCGGGTGAGGCGTGCGATGTCCTCGTCGGAGACGCGACCGTTGACGAGCACGTCGTAGGTCTTGGGGACGCGGTAGCGCGGATGCATGAGACGGTGGGCCATCTCGCCGTCATTGGTGATGAGCAGAAGACCCGAACTCGCGTAGTCGAGGCGGCCGACCGGGTACAGGCGGATGTCGGAGGGGAGGCCGTCCAGGACCGTGGGACGTCCCTCGGGGTCCGACGCGGTGGCGACGGTCCCCACGGCCTTGTTGAGCAGGTAGGTGCGCCGATCCTCCACGGCGACCCGGCGGCCGTCGACCTGGATGACGTCCGACTCCTCCACTGCCTGGCCGATCGTCGCCACCCGGCCGTTGACGAGCACACGTCCCTCCCGGACGAGATCCTCGGCGGCCCGGCGGCTGGCGACCCCGGCCTGGGCCAGCGCGCGCTGCACCCTCATGTGGCGTTCTCCGGCCCGTCCTCGTCGGATGCGGCGTCGGGGTCCGCCCGATCGTCGGAGCGATCCGCTGCTCCGCCGGGAGAAGGCGGAGCGTCCGCGAGGTGTTCCGGTGCGTCGGCATCGGAGTCCTCGCCCGCCGTGTCCTCCGACACGAGGATGTCCTGACCCACGATGTGCGGCGGGCCGGAGGCCACGGTGAGCGCCGGGCCCTCGGTCACGGACGGACCGGACCCGCCCCCGTCCGCCGGATCGGCGTCGCCGGTGTCGGGGCGCACGATCGCGGCCTCGTCGTCACCGTCCCCCGGCGCGACGGTGTCCGGAGCGAGGTGCCCGGAGTCGATCAGCGTGCGGCGCAGGTCCTCGGCCTGGGCGCCGGACAGCTCGAAACGCTCGATCGGGGGCAGGTCACGACGGTCGGCCAGCCCGAACCGCTTCTGGAACGCACGCGTGGTGCGATAGCGCATGGCCGTGGCCCCGTCGCCCCGGCCGGCCTCCTCCAGGAGTCCCCGCTCCACGAGGTTGGCGACGGTGGAGTCCACCGACACACCGCGGAGCCGGCTGATGTCCGGACGGCTGACGGGTTCGAGATAGGCCACCACGGCGAGGGTCTCGAGCGCGGCGGGCGACAGCCGGTCCTCCGGCGGACGCTGGCGGAGCCGGTCGCAGACATCCTCAAGGTCGGCGCGCGTGCGAAGCGTCCATCCTCCGGCGACGGGTGCGAGCTCCAGCCCCGATCCCTCGTCGAAGCGCTGCGCCACGCGGTCCAGCGCCGCGAGCACCTCCTCACGGTCCACCTCCAGGATGTCCGCGAGCGCATCGGCCGACAGCGGTTCGGGGCTGAGGAACAGAAGCGCCTCGACGGCGCGTGGATCGATACCTCCGTCCGTCACGTGCGCGTGATGGTGATGTCGCCGAACGGCTCCGACTGGGCGAGCGTGACCTCGCCACGGCGTGCCAACTCGAGGGCCGCGACCAGAGTGAGGGCCTCCTCCAGCGTGGACTGCCCTTCGACGACGTCGTCGAAGCTCACCGAACGTCCGCGTGCCAGCGCCCGGTTGAGGCGCTGCAGGAGCTCGGGCATGCTGACCCGTATCGGCCCCATGTGGGTGAGGCTGGGCTCGGGCCGGGCGGTCAGGAGATTCTGCAGGGCCCTGCGCAGGGTGAGCGGGTCCTGGACACGGGCGGGGAGCGCCGCGCCGAGGGCGAGGGGCACGGTACGGTACCGGTGCGCGGAGACGTCCTGGCCCCGATCTCCGAGCCAGCGGGCGGCCTCACGGTACGGCGCGTACTGGATGAGACGTTCCGCGAGACGTTCCCGGGCCTCCATCGCGTCGGGATCCGGCTCGGGATCCTCGGCCTCGCCCAGCAGGCGCCGCACTTTGAGCTCGGCCACCGCCGCCAGCACGACGACGAGCTCGCTGGTCGTGGGCGGATCCCACCGCTCACCGGCGTGCTCCCCGAGCGCCGCCGGGATCAGCTCGGCGAGGGGCAGTTCGAAGAGGTCGACCTCCTCGCGGATGACGAGCGTGAGCAGGAGGTCGAACGGCCCCTGGAAGAGGTCGAGGTCGACGGGCTGCTGGAGCGGGGCGACGGTCACGTGGAGAGGATACCGACCGACCTGCCGGCCAGAGGCGTCACGGCGGCTGAGCCGGACGCGGTCCACGCGAACCGGCCGCCGAGTTCGCGCACTCCCCCACGACGGACAGCGCTGGTGTCAGACACCTGAC
>CALMEC010000178.1 GCA_937862675.1 uncultured Actinomycetes bacterium | reverse complement strand
CAGTTCCGGAGTGTCGGTGGCTTTCTCACATCAGAACCCGTGAATAATCCGGGCTAGCCGGCCGCGGAGGCGAGCACCGCCTGGGCGCGGTGCAGGGCGGCGATCGACTTGGCGTCCTCGAGCTCGCCGCTGCGGATCATCTCCAGGGCGCGGGCGAACGGCACGCGACTGGCGGTGAGCACCTCGTCGTGGTCGAGGTCTCCCAGGATCTGGGTGATGCGGGACACCAGCTCGCGGGAGCGCACGTCCGCCACCTCCCGGCCCGAGTCCGTCAGTGTGACGTATCGGTGGCGCCGGTCGCCGGTGGGGGCGGCGACGTCCATGATGAGGGCCTTGCGCTTCAGGCCCTGGAGCATGCGCGTCGTGGTGCTGGCGCTGACCCCGGTGCGTTCGGCCACGTCGCCGACCGAGAGCGGCTCGTCTCGCAGCACGCTGAGCGTCAGGTGCTGCGCGGCCGAGAGTGGCTGCGCCTCGGCGGTGCCCGTGTCGTGCTTGCGCATGATGCTCACCACGATCTCCGCCCGGAGGCCGATGATGGCCTCGGTGACCTGCGCCACCCGTGCGCGATCGGCGGGCTTCACGACCCGGCCTCCGCGGGGACGATGTGCGGCTCGGCGTGGACCACGACGGTTCTCGGCCGGCGGCGGCGCGGGATCCGCAGCGCGCCGGCGACGGCCAGCAGGGCGGCCGTCCCGGAGAGGGCGAACATCATGGTGAACCCGTCCTCGCTCGGGACCGGGGTGGCGTCGATGCTCATGCTGGCGAGGACGGCGGCGCCGACCTGGCCCCCGATGACTCCCCCGATGGTCCGCATGACGGTGTTCATCCCCATGGCGACGCCGGTCACCGACTGGTCGACGGCGTCGATGATCAGCTTCGCGAGCATCGAGTACGAGATGCCGACGCCGATGCCGATGAGCGTCATCGCGACGACGATGCCGGCGATCGTGGTGTGGAGGAACACGAGGGCGAAACCGCCGAGGCCGAGGACGGCGAGGCCGACGGTGAGCAGCGTACGTGCTCCGAAATGTCGTTCCAGGACACCGGCCAGGGGGCCGACGAACAGCATCATCGCCGATGCCGGCAGGAGGAGTATCCCGGCCTCCGTGACCGACGAGCCGAAGCCGTAGTCGACCAGTCCGGCGACGGCCGGAGGGAGTTCCGGTGTCGGCATCTGCACCAGGGTCGGCACGAGGAGGAAGGTCCCGAACATCGCGAAGCCCGTGACGAGGCCGACGATGTTCGTCCAGAAGACGCTCCGGTCGCGCATGAGCCCGATGTCGATGAGGGGCTCCCGGACGGTGAGCTCGACGAGGACCCAGGCGACGATGAGGACGACCGACAGGGCCAGCACGCCGAGGGTGGCGGCCGATGTCCATCCCCAGCGTTCGCCCTCGCTGAGGGCGACGAGGAACGCGGCCAGTCCGGAGCCGAGGAGGATCGCGCCCCACCAGTCGATGACGGCCTTCGTGCGGACGGGGGACTCGGGGACGAGGAGGAGGAGCGGCAGTATCGACAGGGCCATCGGGATGGCGCCGATCCAGAACAGCCACTGCCACGACGAGTGATCGAGGATCACCCCGGAGAGCACGAGGCCGACACCCCCGCCGACGCCGAACGTCGCCGAGAGGAGCCCCAGGCCGACCCCGACCCGCTCCGGCGGCAGTTCGTCACGCACGATCCCGAACGCGAGGGGGAAGACCGCGCCCCCGATCCCCTGCAGCGCACGGAACGAGATGAGCATCTCGATCGAGTTGGAGAGTGCCGCCCCGAGGGTTCCCACGGTGAACGCGATGACGGCGACGACCATCATGCGCTTCTTGCCGTAGATGTCGCCGAGCTTCCCGAAGATGGGCGTCGAGATCGCCGAGGTCAACAGGAATCCGGTGAACACCCACGCGGCCCACGTGCCGGTGGTGTTGAGATCCGTCTGGATCGCCGACAGCGCGGGCACCACCAGCGTCTGCTGGAGCACGTACGAGACGGCGACGATCATCAGGATCCCGAGGGTCAGGTTCGGCGAACTCTTTCTCGTCATGTCTGCGGGGCGGCTCTCCGGCTGGGGCGAAATGAATATGCATTCTACAACTATTAGTCCGCTCACAAGTGCCGGAGCCGGAAGATGCGCCTCCGTTGCGGCCGTCCAGGGCCTCGCGTCGCTCGGAGTGAAGCGGTCCCGGGCCGGCGCCCGGAGAGGGGCGAAGGGACATTTGCACCACAAAATATGGTGCTAACATCCCGGCATGTCTGAATCACGCCGAGTCCTCGTTCTTGCCAACGAGACGGTGGCGGGACGCGCCGTTCTCGACGAGGTGCGCTACCGGGGCGGGCCCGACGCGGAGGTCTGCGTCGTCTCCCCGGTTCTCGTGCCCTCAAAGCTGGGCCATCTCCTGGGAACCGCACAGGACACCGCGCTCGATCAGGCGCGGATCCGCCTGGACGAATCGGTGGACGCCATGCGCGCGGCCGGATTGCGGGCGGAGGGGCATCTCAGCGACGCCGATCCGCAACAGGCGCTGGACGACTGGATCCGCGTCTTCCGGCCGGACGAGATCATCGTGTCGACCCATCCGCCGGCACGGTCCACCTGGCTGGAGAAGAGCATCGTCCAGACGGCCCGGGAGCGCTACAGCCTGCCCGTGCACCACGTGGTGGTCGACACGGTGCACGAGGCCGAGACCATCCACCGGGACCAGGACCGCGAGGGGCCGCGGGCTCCGCGGCCGTCGCTCACGCTGTACCGGGCGTCGGAGTACGAGGAGGCCCTCACCGTCCACGACGGCGGGTTCGCCAACCAGAACTCGGCCGGCCGTTCCGGGGTGGCGTTCACCACGGCTCAGCCCGAGGTCCACGACGACGCGATCTTCTTCATGGTCGACATCCCGGAGGACCTGGCGCAGCCGTACGAGGTGCCCTCCGGGGGAACCCACCGCCGCTTCGTCATCCCGGCCGATCTCGTCAACCGCCACATCCCGCGCGCCGTCAGCGGCGACTTCTCCGAGTAGGACCCGCGCCCGGTCTCGGCCGCGCGTCCGCCGGTCGGCGGGGTGGTTCGCGATCCCGGACGGGGTGGCCCGGCAGGGCACCTGCGGCGGTCGCCGTGGTGCCGTGCCGACCACCCGTGTGTGCGGCGGACGGGTGACATCGGAGGGCCCGCGCGCAAAATCTCCCTTTTCCACCTATATTAACGGGGAATAACTGTTCGTCCGAGGCAGGGCTTCGCGCTCGCAGGGTCGGCGTCGGTGACGCGCGAACCGGTATAACCCGAAGGCATCCTCGCTTCTCACGACGGTTTGGGCAACCGATCGATTCAAGGGAGACACATGAGCGACCAACGTCCTGAAACCCTCGCGCTCCACGCGGGTCAGTCACCGGACTCGGCGACCAACGCGCTGGCGGTGCCGATCTACCAGACCACCTCGTACGTCTTCGACGACGCGGATCACGCAGCCGATCTGTTCGCCCTCAAGACCCCGGGCAACATCTACACCCGGATCATGAACCCGACCTGGGACGTCCTGGAGCAGCGCGTGGCCGCGCTCGAAGGCGGCATCGCCGGGCTGGTCACCGCATCGGGGCAGGCCGCCATCACCTATGCCGTGCTCAACATCGCGCAGGCGGGCGACAACATCATCGCCCTCACCACCCTGTACGGCGGCACGTACAACCTGTTCGCGCACACCCTCCCGCAGTACGGCATCGAGGTCCGGTTCGTGGACCCCGACGACCCGGGGGCCGTCGCCGAGAAGGCCGACGAGAAGACGAAGCTCGTGTTCGCCGAGACCATCGGCAACCCGCGTCTCAACGTGATCGATGTCCGCGCATGGGCCGACGCCGCGCACGCCGCCGGCGTTCCGCTGATCATCGACAACACGGTCGCCACCCCGCTGAACTGCCGCGTGTTCGACCTGGGCGCCGACATCGCGATCCATTCGCTCACCAAGTTCATCGGCGGTCACGGTACGACCATCGGCGGCATCATCGTCGACTCCGGGAAGTTCGACTGGGTCGCCCACAAGGAGAAGTACCCGCTCCTCACCGGGCCGGACCCCAGCTACCACGGCGTGGTGTGGTCGGACGCACTCGGCCCGGCGGCGTACATCGGCCGTGTGCGCACGGTGCTCCTGCGCAACACGGGCGCCGCGATCTCGCCGTTCAGCGCCTTCCTCCTCCTGCAGGGCGCCGAGACGC
>CALMEC010000177.1 GCA_937862675.1 uncultured Actinomycetes bacterium | reverse complement strand
TCCGAGCCGATCCTCGTCCGCCCTGACTCCGGCCTCGAGCGGACCGAGGATCTGCGCGGCCGCAGGATCGGCGTCCCCCGGCGCACCGACGTCGAAACCGACTTCTGGCGTCCGGCCGTCCTGCGCGGGTTCGCCCAGGGCCTCGCGTCCGTGGGGCTCGGGCTGGACGACGTCGAGATCGTCGACATCCCGATCGACCGCACCTTCCTCGCCGGGAAGCGCCTCGCCGCCGGCACGCGCGCACCCCTCTGGGACGCCCACTTCATGATCGGACAGCAGCGCGAGGAGGCCCTCGCCCTGCTCGGGGGTCAGGTCGACGCGATCTTCAGCCATGCCGTGCTCGCGGTCAACGTGCAGGGCTTCACTGGGGCGCGCACTCTCGTCGACGTGGGCGCGCTGGACGACCCGGACCTTCGTGTCAACAACGGCACGCCCCAGGTCCTGACCGTCACCGGCGACCTCCTGGACGAGCACCCGGACATCGTCGTCCGGATCCTCACGGAGACGATCCACGGAGCCGACTGGGCCCGTCGCAATCCCGACGCGGCGCGGGCCGTCGTGGCCCGCGAGGCCGGGCTGGCCCCGCAGCTCCTCGACATCGCGCATCCCGGCGGCGTGGCCGGCGAGCTCGGGATCGGACTCGAACCCGAGCTCGTCGCGCGCCTGGAGTCCCAGGCCCGCTTCCTCGCCGACCACGGGCTGATCGACCGGCCCGTCTCCGTCGACGAACTCGTCGCCCCTGAGCCGCTCGACCGTGCACTGCGGTCCCTCGCCGCGGTCGCGTGACCCCCATCCCTCCGTCAATCCCCCTGAAATCAAGAACGAGGTCCATGTGAAGCACCCCCTTCGAACAGCCCTGGCGATGGCGGCCGCACCCCTGGTGGCGTTCGGTTACCCCGGGTGCGGCGGGACGTCCACGACGAACTCGCCCGCCGCACCCGGTGGCACCGGGACCGCCGCGGCCACCGACGTCCCCACCGTGTATGACGGCGTGGAGTCCGCCCTCCCCTCCGGCTTCGAGGAACCCGTGAAGAAGGACGGGTTCACGTTCACCATCGGATACCCCAACCCGTCAGCGGCGGTGCCCGCACTCAAGGCCCAGCAGGACGCCGTGGAGGAGGAGGTCAAGCGCCTCGGCGGCAAGCTGATCACGACGGACGCCAACCTGAGCGTCCAGAAGCAGGTCACGGACTTCGAGCAGCTGCTCAACCAGAACGTGGACGCCATTATCCTGTCGTCGCTCGACCCGAACTCGCTGAAGCCCCTCCTCAAGAAGGCCGCCGCGAAGGGCGTCAAGGTCTACGCGAACGACGTGCCCTACAAGGCGGGTCTCGATCAGATCGACGGATTCAGCTCGACCATCCTCTCCGGGACCGACCAGTCCGGCTTCGCACGCGCGAAGTACATCGCCGAGACGAAGCCCGGGGCCCGGTACGCGCTCCTCGGCATCAGCATCCCGGCGCCGATGCTCGACTACATGGTCAGCACCGTGAAGGACTGGGGCACGAAGTTCGGTCTCCAGTATGTCGATCGCATCGACGCGAAGAGCGACAGCCCCGAGGCCGCCGCGGACGCCGCAAGCGCGCTCCTCGCCCGTCACAAGGGCCTCGACGTGATCTTCGCCGCCAGCGACAGCGAGGCGCTCGGCGCCGCGCAGGCGGTGAAACGGTCCAATCGCAACGTGCTCGTCGTCGGCAACGGCGGCTACGCACAGGGCATCCGGGCCATCGAGAAGGGCGACATCGCGGCCACCTACTGGACCAACTCGCGGGCGCTCCACCGCCAGCTCGTCTGGGCCGCGTACAACGACCTGACCAAGCAGCACCAGCCGCAACCGGCCCAGGCCGTCCTCACCGACGGGATCCTCGTGACGAAGGACAACGCCGGCTCCATCGCCGATCCGATCGGCTAGATGGTTGATTCCACGGGATCGTGGATGGTGGGGTGCGTCACCGGTGGATGCGGGGCGCCGCCGGGCGCCGAAGGGCATGCTGGTCGCCTGTTCGAGTCGCCCGGTGGCGCATCCGCGCCGCCGGGGACACGCACCACGCCGCGAGCCCGTGGAGTCGATCATCTCGATGGTTGATTCCACGGGATCGTGGATGTGGGGTGCTTCACCGGGGGATGCGGGGCGCCGCCGGGCGCCGAAGGGCATGCTGGTCGCCTGTTCGAGTCACTCGGTGGCGCATCCGCGCCACCGGGGACACGCACCACGCCGCGAGCCCGTGGAATCACCCATCGAGCGACAGCGCAGCGTGTCCCCGCCCGGTCGACGGTGCGGGGACACGTCCTCGGCGCATCCGCCCTCTCGGTTCCCGCGCGGCTCCCGCTGCCGATAGGTTGCACCCATGAGCGATCGGGTTCTTGACGGACGTGTCGCCGTCGTCTGCGGTGGGGCGGGAGAGGTCGGCGAGGGCATCGTGGCCGGACTCCTCGCGGCCGGGGCACGCGTCGCCGTGCCGTCACGCAGCCCGGAGCGCCTGGAGGGGCTCGCGGCCTCTCTCCGCGAGAACGGCTTCTCCACGGAGGGGCTCGTCCCCGTCGTCGGCGACCTCTCCGCCGGAGGCGACGAGGCCCGGGCCTTCGCACGGCAGATCGCGTCGGAGGCCGGCATGCCCCACCTCGTGGTGGCCGCCCTCGGCGGCTGGGACTCCGGCCCCCCGCTCGCCGACCTCCCCATCGCCGACTGGGAGCGCACGATCGCCGACGGTCTCCGCAGCCACCAGCTGGCGGTCCACGCGTTCGTCCCGCTCCTCCGCAGCGTTCCGGGCGCGAGCTATGTGATGCTGAACGGCGCCGCCGCCCGCTACCCGGTTCCCGGCTCGGGAGCGGTGTCCGCGGTCGCCGCGGGTGAACTGATGATGGCGCAGGTGCTGGCCGCCGAGGAGTCCGGCCACGACATCCAGGTCGAGGCGTACGTCCTCGGCCCGATCGGCACCCGGTCGCGGGGCAACACGGCCGTGTGGATGGCGGACGCCGTCCAGATCGGCGAGATCATCGCGCTGCGCGCCTCACGGCGACTGACGTCGGACGGGCCGCCCGCCGGGCCGGCCACGATCATCGAGATCCTCGGCGCACCCGATCTGCGCCGCGCCCGTCATCTGCCGGTCGGCGGCGTCCGCGGCTCGCTGATGGGTCGCGCCGGCTGGATGCTGTGGGGCATGCAGACCGGAGGGCTCTCCAAGAGCATCCGGCGCGGCCGCCCCCCGTACGGCTACTGAGGCGGCCGTCGACCCTCGATCCACCGCCCACCCGGGCGAGGGGATCCAGGCATCGGACAAGGAGCGGACGGACACGGGCACCGGCCGCGTCGGTCGGCTGGCCCGCGCGTCCCGCATCAGCGATCGCGTGCCGCACCGATCCCCGGGTGGACCGGGGCCGGCTGTCCGTCGGATGCGGGAACCGTCCCTCATCCGACGGAGAGCCGGCCCTCGGCCCCTCAGGCGGTCAGCGCACCGAGCACGTCCACCAGATGGTCGATGTCGGCGACCGTCGTGGGCACGCCGAAGCTGGCGCGGAGTGCCCCGTCGGGCAGACCCAGACGGACGAGCAGGGGATGCGCACAGAAGCGACCGGCACGCACGCCGATGCCGTGGTCGGCGGCGAGTGCCGCGCTCACCTCGGCGGGGGTGCGGCCCGCGACGGTGAACGACACGACACCGACCGCGTCGGCCGAGTCGCGCCAGATCCGGAGGATCTGGACGCCGGGCAGGCGCTCCAGCCCCTCGACCAGGCGGGTGCGCAGCACGTCCTCGTGGCGGGCGAGTGCACCGGCCGGGAGCGCCGCGAGCGCCTCGCAGGCGGCGGCCAGCGCGATCGCACCGAGGAGGTTCGGCGTGCCGCCCTCGTGACGCTCCGGCGCGGTGCGCCAGTCGACGCCGTCGGTGCGGACATCCTCGACGGCTCCGCCGCCGTACAGGTGGGGCGGGGCCGCGTCGAGCCAGTCGCGCCGGCCGACCAGCGCCCCGGCGCCGAACGGAGCGTAGGCCTTGTGGCCGGAGAACGCGACGTAGTCGGCATCCCAGCCGGCGAGGTCAAGCGGACGGTGCGGCGCGAGCTGAGCCGCGTCGACGGCGAGCCGGGCACCGTGTGCGTGCGCGA
>CALMEC010000176.1 GCA_937862675.1 uncultured Actinomycetes bacterium | reverse complement strand
CCCGCGGAAGAGGCACCCGCCGAGGAGAAGCCCAAGCGACGCCGCACCGTCCGCAAGAAGGCGACCACGGACGAGACTCCCGCCGAGGAGACCCCGGCAGCGGACACCGCCGCCACGGCCGAAACCCCCGCGGAAGAGGCACCCGCCGAGGAGAAGCCCAAGCGACGCCGCACCGTCCGCAAGAAGGCGACCACGGACGAGACACCCGCCGAGGAGACACCCTCCGGCGAGTAATCGCTCTCCGGTCGGGCCGCGCGGACGAGATGCCGCACGGCCCGACCGGATCACGGTGGAGGCATCACCGGGTCTCCCCGGACCGCGAACCAGCGGTCATCCGGTGCGTGCCGGACGACCGGGACGGTGTTACCCGATGTCGATCGGGATCTCCGCCACCTGCTCCCCGTCGGGAGCGGTGCGCGTGAGACGGAAGGCCCGGATCACCGGCACTTTCTGTGCGAGTGACACGATGACGTAGGCCGTCTGCGGGAAGAACGCCAGTTCGACGTCCGTACGTGACGGATAGGCCGCCGACCGCGTGTGCGAGTGGTAGATGCCGAGCATCTCCTCGCCGGCGTCGTCGATCCCGTCCATGATGTCCAGCTGCTCGCGCGGGTCCATCACGTACATGAACGGGCTGGCCTCGGTGTTGGTGGCGCGGATGACCCGCGTGGCGACGCCGTCGCGACCGGCGATCATCCCGCAGCACTCGTTGGGCTCGTCCTGCCGGGCGTGCGCGATGAGCTCCTCGGCCAGCGACGCCGGGAACACCAGCCGGCCTACCAGAACACACCCCGATCCAGCCGGTCCTCGACGACCTCCTCGTCGTCGGTCCAGATGCCGGCGGACAGGTACTTCCAGCCACCGTCGGCGACGATGCCGACGATGGTGCCGTGGTCCATCCTCGCGGCCACACGGGTGCAGGTGTGGAGCACCCCGCCCGATGAGACGCCCACGAACAGGCCGAGTTCGTCCGCGAGCCGGCGCGTCATGGCGAGCGCATCGCCGTTGCCAACGAGGAGCTTGCGGTCCAGCTTGGTGACGTCGAGGATCGGCGGGATGAACCCGTCCTCCAGGCTGCGGAGACCCATGACGTCCTCGCCCTGCATGGGCTCACAGGCGATGATCTGGATGTCGGCGCGGTGACGGCGCAGGCGGGCGGCGCACCCCATCAGCGTCCCTCCGGTGCCGAGGCCGGCGACGAGGGCGTCGATCTCCGGGCAGTCGCGGACGATCTCCTCCGCCGTTCCGAACTCGTGCGCACGCGGATTGGCCGGGTTGCCGTACTGGAAGGGCATGTAGACGCCCTGTTCCGCCGACAGGCGCTTGGCCATGGCGACCGCGCCGTTGGATCCCTCACTGCCCGGCGACTCGACGATGTCGGCACCGAACAGCCGCAGCATCTGCCGCCGCTCCTCGGTCACGTTGTCCGGGAGGACGGCGATGAGCCGGTAGCCACGGACCCGCGAGATCATGGCGAGGGCGATGCCCGTGTTGCCCGAGGTGGGCTCCATGATGGTGTCGCCGGGCGAGATGAGCCCACGCTCCTCCGCGTCCCGGATCAGCGACAGCGCCGTGCGGTCCTTGATGGATCCCGTCGGGTTCTCGCTCTCCAGCTTCGCGAGGATCCGCACGTCGGGGTTGGGGCTGATGCGGGAGACGTCGACCAGCGGCGTGTTGCCGATCGTCGTGACCACATCGGGGTGGACCCCCGCCACCGGAGACGAGAGTGCCGGCACCATCGTCAGGAGCCGCCCGCCATCGCCGGGAGGATCGTGAGCGTGTCGCGCCCGTCCACAGTGGTGTCGAGCCAGTCCAGGGTGCGGACGTCCTCGTCGTTCAGGTAAAGGTTCACGAACCGGTGGAGCGTCCCGTCGTCCGACTGGAGCTGCGTCCGCACGTCGGGATGCGCCTCGTAGAGCGCATCGAGCAGCTCGCCGACCGTCGCGCCCTCCAGGGCGATCTGGCGTTCCCCGCCGACGGCGGGACGGAGGACGGGTGGGATCTTGATCGTGCTCATGCGGCTCCAACCGGGTGGCGGCCGATGCCGGCGCACCACGCCTCGTAGTCCTTGAATTCCAATTTCGCGTCCGGACCGCATGCGGGGCACTCCGGGTCGCGGCGCAGCTTCAACTCGGTGAACGTCATGCCGAGCGCGTCATAGACAAGCACACGGCCGGACAGCGTGTCGCCCTGGCCGAGAAGGGTCTTGATGGCCTCGTTGGCCTGGATGCTGCCCATGACACCGCACAGGACGCCGAGGACTCCGGCCTCACCGCACGACGGCGCGAGGTCCGGGGGCGGGGGCTCGGGGAATAGGCAGCGGTAGCACGGGCCCTCGTACGGATGGAAGACGCTGGCATGCCCCTCGAAGCGCAGGATGCTGGCGTGGACCAGCGGGGTGCGGGTCATGAGCGCCGCGTCGTTCAGGAGGTACCGCGTGGGGAAGTTGTCGGCACCGTCCACGATCACGTCGTACTGGGAGAGCAGATCGAGGACGTTGTCCTTGTTCACGCGGAACGGATGGACATTGACCGTGACGTCGGGGTTGAGCGCGGCGATGGCCTCACGCGCGGACTCGCCCTTGAGCATCCCGAGCCGGTCGGTGGTGTGGATGATCTGGCGCTGCAGGTTGGACTCGTCGACCACGTCGTCGTAGACGAAGCCCAGTGTCCCGACACCGGCGGCCGCCAGGTAGAGGCCCGCCGGCGAGCCCACGCCGCCCGCCCCCATCAGGAGCACCTTCCCGTCCAGGAGCTTCAGCTGCCCCTCCTCGCCGACCTCGGTCAGGGAGAGATGCCGTGCGTACCGGCGCCGCTGCTCGGGGCCGAGCGTGCGCGGCGTGTCGAAGGGACGTCCTCCCCGCTTCCACTCCGTGAAACCGCCGGCCAGGCTGGTGACGTCGGTGTAGCCCATGTCGCGCAGCGTCTGCGCCGCGAGGAGGGAGCGGTTGCCCGCCGCGCAGCTCAGCACGATCGGGGTGTCGTGGGACGCGACGCCCGCGATGCGGCTCTCGAGGAAGCCGCGGGGCACGTGGACCGCCGTCGGGATGAATCCCTCATCCCACTCGGACTGCTCGCGCACGTCGATGATGAGCGGCGGTGCGCCGTCCTCCAGACGTTCCGCCAGCGAGGCGGCGTCGATCTCGGGGATCTCCGCCCGCGCGAGCGCGAGCAGTTGCTGGTAGCTGGATGCCATGCTTCCTCCGCGGATACCGGAATTCCCAGCGGGGATTATATCCTTTTATCGTCCCGAGCCGGACAGGCGGGTGGGGAGCGACCCTCCGGGCGACCGGCATCGGCCCTCCGCCACGGACAGCCCCGCCGGGGGTAGCCTTCGTCCAATGGAGTCCATGGGACCGTCCACGCCCGTCGACGACGCGACGATCACGAACGAGACGATCGCCGATCGCTTCCCGACCTTCGTGCACGTCACCCGGCTCGTGACCGCCCTCGTCACCTCCGGGCTTCTCGGTGCGCTCTTCTGGCTGGCCGTCATGCAGGAAGGCAACGCCGGGCGGATCTTCAACCACACGTGGACCGGGCACGACTTCCCGGACGGCCTGGGGGCGGCGCTTGGGTACCACTCGCACGCGCGTGCAGGATTCGTGGCCACGATCATCCTGTTCATCGGCGTCGCCATCGTCTTCGCGCTCATCGAGCGCTTCCTGCCCGGCAGGGGATGGGTGAAGGGCCTGTCGTTCGCGCCCCTCATCTATCTCGCCTGGGGCCTCGTGTTCGCACCGCTCATCCACGCCCACCAGGTGCTCCAGGGCGACGACTACGCGTACCTGCCCGACACGATCTTCGCAACCCGCAGCGGACGGTGGACCCTGGTGTCGGCCGCGGTGGCCTCCGTCGCCGCGGGCGTGGTCATCGCGCGCGGCCTTCAGCTCGTCCGGGACGCGGACTGGTGGCGGGAGAAGGATCCGGCGGAGATCGCGGGCACGACCGCCCTCAGCGGGATGCCCGGCCTGATCGCGGCACAGGAGGACCGGCTCAGCTCGTACGGGACGGCGACTCCCGGAGCGCTGCGCGAGGCGACCGAGAGCCCCGTGGAGGCCGACGCGGAAAACGACGCGGCCCGCTGAGCGGCGGCCGCCC
>CALMEC010000175.1 GCA_937862675.1 uncultured Actinomycetes bacterium | reverse complement strand
CCACGATGATCGAGTGCAGCGGAAAACCCGGACCGGTGGCGCCGATGCGACCCAGCTCCTCGGCCACGATGCAGTCGAACAGCAGGTCGGCCCCCGGGCCGCCCAGTGCCTCGGGCAGCCAGCAGCACAGCAGGCCGTTGTCGCCGGCCTGCCGCCAGACTTCGCGCGGCACGCCGTGGGCTTCTTCCCAGGCGGCGTGGTGGGGGGCGATTTCTTTCTCGCAGAAGCGGCGCACCTGCTCGCGGAAGGCGTGGTGGTCGGGCGTGAACAGGGGGCGGGGTGCGGGTTTCATGTGCGTGACTGTAACCACTCGGCCGCGGATACGCCGGGGCATGTCGAATGCTATTGAATCAAGAGCTGCTTGCGCACGTCAATCGGGCGCTGGAGCTGGTTTTTGCTCTGAAACGCCCTGCTGCCGCCAGCCTTGCGGCGTCTGCCCCGTCCACTGGCGGAAGGCGCGGGCAAAGCTCTTGTCGCTGGCAAAACCGGCCGCGCGCGCCACGCGGGCCATCGGCCAGTCGGTGCGCGGGTCCTCACGGTGGATCGACCTGGGGT
The DNA here is from genome assembly GCA_937862675.1 of uncultured Actinomycetes bacterium. Classification (GTDB taxonomy): domain Bacteria; phylum Actinomycetota; class Thermoleophilia; order Miltoncostaeales; family Miltoncostaeaceae; genus CALMEC01. Next base: position 22,800 of record CALMEC010000175.1, on the reverse strand, counting down.
TCTTCCAGTTCCAGCCCTCCGAGATCGGGAAGATCGCCATGGTGCTCATCCTGGCGGGACTGGTGCAGCAGCGCTGGAGATCGATCGAGTCCCCGGAGCTCAGCCTCTTCGTCGTGGGGGTGGCACTCGTCCCGACGCTCATCGTGTTCCTGCAGCCCGACCTCGGGACGTCCCTCGTCTACATGTCCATCCTGGTCGGCGTCCTCTTCTTCGCCGGCGTGCCGGGGCGGTTCTTCGCCTGGGCGATCGGCGCGATCGCGATCCTCGCCGTCCTCGCCGTGTGGGTCCTCCCGGCCGTCGGCGTCACGGTGCTCCACGACTATCAGATCAATCGTCTGACCAGCTTCATCGACTCCAACGCCGACCCGAACGAGACCGGTTTCCAGACCCGTCAGGCCCGCACGGCCGTGGGACACGGCGGGGCCACCGGCACCGGCGTGGAGGGCGCCACGCAGGTGCGCAACAACCTGCTCCCGGAGCACCACACGGACTTCATCTTCGCGTCGACGGCCGAGATGTACGGCTTCGTCGGCGTGACGCTCCTCATGCTCGTGTTCGGCGTCTTCATCTGGCGGATCCTGCGGCTGGTCTCGCGCGCGCCGACCCTGTTCGAACAGCTCGTCGCGGGCGGGCTCGCGACCATGTTCGCCTTCCAGGTGTTCGTGAACATCGGGATGAACGTGACGATCATGCCGATCACGGGCATCCCGCTGCCGTTCCTGAGCTACGGCGGCAGCCACACGCTCACCAACCTGATCGCGGTCGGGATCCTGCTGCGCATCTACCGGCGGAGCGTGGTCGCGTCCGTCTAACGGCACGGGCGTCGGCGCGGTCCGGGGAGCGGTCGCGGCGCCTCGCCCCCGGGATGCACCATTATCCTGGGGTGGCACTCGACGAATTCGTCAACGAGGGGAATTCCTGATGGGCACCATACGTTCGCTCGCCAAGGGGGCCGGCGCGGTGCGTCCGTTCGTCAACGCCGTCCGCGGTGTCGACCGTGCGACGGGTGAGGATCTCGCCATCAGCGTCATCGACGGCGACCCAGCGGCGACCATCGCCATCCGGGGTCTGCTGGGCATCGACGAGGCCTCCGCGCCGGATGCGTACGACGGGCCCCTCGTCTATGTCGCCGTGGCGGGGCACGACCCCACCCTGGCGGCCACCGTTCTGGCACGGGCACGGCGGCAGGGACGACGGGTCGTGATCCTCATCGCGGCCGACTCCAAGCCGGCCAAGGACATCGAGCGGCTCCTCATCAGCCATCCACCGCTCGATCTCTCGAACATCGCCCACGTCCGGTCGCTGGACGACGACCCGTTCGTCCTCTCGTCGATCGCGACGCTGCTCGGTGACGACGCCGTCGCCGTCGCCCGGACGCACCCCGTGCTCCGGCCGGCGGTGGGGGAGATGCTCACCACCCAGGCGGCGCGCCGTGCCGGCGCGATCGGCATGGCGGGCATCGTGCCGGGCACCCAGCTCCCGATCATCGCCGCCCTTCAGGTGCGGCTCATCGCGCAGCTCGCGTCGATGCACGGTCGGCCGCTCGATCTGCGACGCGGCCTCGAGGTGGGCGGTGTCGTCGCATCGGCATTCGGTTGGCGGGCGGTCGCCCGTCGTGCGTCGCGGTTCCTTCCGGTCGGTGCGTTCGCCGTGCGCGCGGGCGTCGCCTACACCGGGACCCGCGTCCTCGGCGAGGCCGCACGAAAGTACTTCACCACGGCCGGCGAACGCGCCGATGCGCCGTTGGACGGACTCGCGACGGCATTGGCCGGAGCGCTGAAGAAACGCAAGGACACCTAATTTGAAGAAGCAGATCCTGGTGTCGGTGGACCGCGCCGAGACGCGCGTCGCGATACTCGAGGACGGCCAGACGGCCGAGGCCTACATCGAGCGGCGCGGCCACCGCTCCGTCGTGGGGCACGTGTGGAAGGGCCGCGTGGAGAACGTCCTCGCGGGCATGGAGGCCGCGTTCATCGAGATCGGCCTCGAGAAGAACGGCTTCCTGCACGTCGACGAGGTCGTCGCGCTCGGCGTGCCCAAGCGCAAGCGCCAGATCGCCGACCTGCTGAAGCGGGGTGACGAGATCCTGGTGCAGGCCACCAAGGACCCGATGGGCACCAAGGGCGTGCGCCTGACGATGCAGCTGTCGCTGGCCGGCCGCTTCCTGGTGTTCGTGCCGTACGGCGACGGGGTCGGCGTCAGCCGGCGCCTGGACGACGAGGAGCGCGACCGTCTGCGCAAGATCTGCAAGAACCTGACGAAGGGCGAGGGCGGGCTGATCGTCCGCACCCAGGCCGCCGGCGTCACGGAGCGCGAGCTCCAGCGTGACGTCGAGGCCCTCCGCCGCCTCTGGGCGGCCCTTCAGGCGCGCGCCGAGCAGGTGACCGCGCCGAGCCTCCTCTACAGCGAGGCGGACCGGTCGCTGAAGGTGATCCGCGACCTGTTCGGCGACCACGTCGACGAGGTGCTCATCGACGACGAGGCGCAGTACACGCGCATCCTCGACTTCCTGCGCAAGACGTCGCCGGAGCTGGCCGAGCGCATCCACTTCTACGCCGAGCCGACGCCCCTCATGGAGCGCTACGGCGTCGACCGTGCACTGCGCTCCACCCTGTCGCGGCGCGCCGATCTCAAGTCCGGCGGATACCTCATCATCGACGACACCGAGGCCATGACGGTCATCGACGTCAACAGCGGACGCAACGTCGGCCGCGGCAAGACGACGCTCGAGGAGACCATCACGCAGACCAACCTCGAGGCGGCCGAGGAGGTCGTCCGGCAGCTGCGACTGCGTGACATCGGCGGCATGATCATCGTCGACTTCATCGACATGAACGACCAGCGCAACCGGCACGCCGTGCGACAGGCGCTGGAGGCGGCGCTTGAACGCGACCGCGCCAAGGCGTACGTCGTCGACATCTCACCCCTCGGGCTCGTTGAGATGACGCGCCAGAACATCAGCGACGGCCCGCGCGAGATCATGACCGAGGAGTGCCCCACCTGTCACGGCGTGGGCATCATCCCGAGCGACGAGACGCATGCCGTGCACGTTGACCGTCAGATCCGGCGGAAGCTGGCGGAACGGTCCGAGACCACGTTCGCCGTCGCCGTGCATCCGCGCGTCCTCGACCTCGTGTCGGGCGACGACGACGCCGGGGTGGCGGACATCGAGGCCGAGACCGGGAAGCGGCTGCGCCTGGAGCCCGATTCCGCGCTGGAGGTGGACGGCGTCCGCATCGACGCGATCGCGAACGGACGGAAGTGACGCGGTGACCCGGGGGCGGATGTGACCGTGTCGACGGCCGCGTCCGCCCTGCGTCCCTGCAACGGTTCTCTCGCGCCGGGAGTCAGGGTCACCCGTCGTCCTGCCGATAGACGGTGGGTACATGAGCGATAACAGGCTCTCACGGGCGGGATACTTCGCTGTTCTCACCTGGATCATCGCCGCCGTCGTGGCGTCGGCCGTCGCGATCGCGACGGAGCCCCGGGTCGGCGACGTATGGGCGCTCATCGTCTTCACGATCGGTGCAGCGCTGGCCCAGCTGTTCCTGGTGTACGCGTCCCCGCGCCTGGGGTACGACATCTCGCTGGCGTTCGTGTTCGCCTCGGTGGTGGTCCTGCCGCCGCCCTCGATCGTCCTCGTGTCGGTGCTCATGTTCCTGCCCATCTGGGGGCGGGCGAAGTTCCAGTGGTACATGCCGATGTTCAACATGGCCAACTACGCCCTTCCGGCGCTCGTGGCCAAGCTCATCGTCGCGCAGGGTCCCGTCACGGGGCTGGCCGGGGCCGGCCGCATGGCCCTCGCCACCGTGGTCTTCACGCTCCTCAACCATGCGGCGCTCGCGGTGATCGTGCGGCTCGCACGGGGCGAGACGCTGCGCCAGTCGCGCCTGTTCTCCTGGACGCACCTGTCCCTCGACACGCTGGTGCTCTGCTCGGGCGCGGCCATCGCACTGCTGTGGAACGACGAGCCGATCGCCAGCGTGTTCGCCATGCTCCCCCTCATCCTCATCGCCCGCGCGCTGCAGATCCCGCGCCTGGAGCAGGAGAGCTGGACGGATCCCAAGACGGACCTCTACAACGCACGCTTCTTCTGGGACCGTGGGGACGACCTCGTCCGGCGCGGCAAGGGCACGACGGCCCTGGCGATGCTCGATCTCGACTATCTGCGGGAGGTCAACAACGCCCACGGCCACCTGGCGGGTGACTCCGTCATCACGCACGTCGGCCGGGTCATCCGGGGCCGGGCACGGGCGACGGACCTCGCGGCGCGCTTCGGCGGCGAGGAGTTCGCCATCCTCATGCCGTCCACGACGCTGGCCGACGCGGCCGTCGTCGCCGAGCGGATGCGGGAGGCCATCGCCAAGAGCGCCATCGAGACGGAGGGCGTCCGGCTCAACGTCACCATCAGCATCGGCGTCGCCTCCGGCCACGAGACGCTGGAGGATCTCATCCGTCATGCGGACCGTGCCCTGTACCGCGCCAAGGAGCAGGGACGCAACCGCGTGGTGACCGCCGGGGGAGAGCTGCCGCACGACTTCGGGACGGAGCGGACGGGGCGTGCGGCCTCGTCGGTCCGCTACCCGGCATAGCCCTTCCGCACGGCGGCTCGTCCTTCCGTGTGAAGATCCGTTACAATGCCCAGCCGCGCCTGTCATGGGCGCGCGTTCGTCTTTCGACCGGGAGTTCAGGTGCCGGACTACGCAGTCATCGCCGTCGGCGGCAAGCAATATCGGGTCTCTGAGGGTGAGCAGCTGCTCGTGGATCGTCTGTCGGTCGACGAGGGCCAGACCTTCGCACCGTCCGTCCTCGCCGTCGGTGAGGGCACGGGCATCTCGGACGGCGGCAACGTCACCGCGCTCGTCGAGGAGCACGTCCTCGGCAAGAAGATCGTGGTGTTCACCTACCGCGCCAAGAAGGACAGCAAGAAGAAGCGCGGCCACCGCTCGCGCCTCTCCCGCATCCGCATCGAATCCATCACGGCGTAGACGAGGAGATAGCGAAATGGCTCATAAGAAGGGTGGCGGATCCAGCCGCAACGGTCGCGACTCCGCGTCACAGCGCCTCGGCGTGAAGGTCTTCGCCGGCCAGGTCGTCCCGGCCGGCTCCATCATCGTGCGTCAGCGCGGAACGCGGTTCCACCCCGCCGACGGCACGGGCATCGGACGCGACCACACCATCTTCGCGACGGTGGACGGACGTGTGGAGTTCACCAACGGCCGCAAGGGACGTCGCGTTTTCGTCCGCCCGGAGACGTCCGCCCAGTAAGACGGGTGGCCCACGCCGGACGGTCGTCGTCCTCCGGCGGCCGCACCCAATGCCGGGATGAGGTGACGCGCACGTGACAGTCATTGATCGGAGCGTCGTCCTCGGTGCCCGTCTTCCCGATGCGGACCGCTCCTGCCCCCTCATCGCGACGGGGCTCCACGCGGCACATCGACGTATGTCCGACCCGGGGCGCTGACGGTGCCCTTCACCGACCGGGTCAAGATCCATGTCCAGGGCGGGCACGGCGGCGGCGGGTGCGTCTCCTTCCGTCGTGAGTCGCGCGTGCCGAAGGGCGGGCCCGACGGGGGAAACGGAGGACACGGCGGCGCGGTCGTCGTGATCGCCGACCCGGCGGTCGAGGACCTCTCCCGCTATCGGCACGTCGTCCACCACAAGGCCCGGCCGGGGCAGCCCGGCGCCGGGCGCCGCCGGCACGGCAAGAACGGCGAGGACGCCGAGATCCTGGTCCCGTTGGGAACCCGGATCATCCGTGACGACGAGACCATCGCGTTCCTCAACGCCCCGGGTGAGCGCGCCGAGGTGGCGGTCGGGGGTGAGGGCGGCGTCGGCAACTACGCATTCCGGTCGTCCACGCACCAGACCCCGCGCGAATCCGTGCCCGGCATGCCCGGCGACGAGGCCTGGATCGTCCTCGAGCTGCGGATGCCGCTGTCGGTGGCCATCGTCGGGCTGCCCAACAGCGGGAAGAGCGCGCTGCTCAACACGCTGACCGGTGCGGTGGCCCCGGTGGCCGACTACCCGCGCACCTCCCGCCAGCCGGAGTTCGGCCCGCTCAAGGACGACTTCGGCAACCTCTTCCTGGTCGCGGATCTCCCCGGTGTGGACGAGGAGGGCCGTCCGCGCCGCGACGGCTACCTGGGGCAGCTGGAGCGGGCGCAGATCATCCTCCACTGCGTCGACGGCCGCGATCCCGAGTCCATCCCCCAGGCGCTCGCCATGGTCCGTGACGGCATCGCCCCGTTCGTCAATCCCGACGCCGAGGAGATCGTGGTGGCGACGCATGTGCGCAGCGATCCCCCCGACGGGGTGGACATCGTGGTTGACTCCTACACGGGTATGGGCATCGAAGAACTCCGTGAACTTCTGCTGACGCGTCTGCGAGCCGAGGGCTAGATGAGCAGTTCCACGGTTTCTCGGCGTGGTTCGTCGTGTCGTCAACGAATCTCCGGCGCGGAGTACTGATGTCCGTCGTGGTGGTGAAGATCGGCACCTCCACACTCGTCGGCCCGGACGGCGCGTTCCGGGAGGAGGTGCTCGAGGCGCGTGTCGCCGATCTGGTCGGTCTCGTGCGCATGGGCCACCGTCCCGTCCTGGTCACCAGCGGCGCCATCGCGCTGGGGCTGGCGCGTCTCGGCGTGCCGCGACGTCCCACCGCCCTTCCGGACCTGCAGGCGGCGTCGGCGGTGGGGCAGGGCGTGCTCATCGAGCGCTACATCCGGTCGTTCGCCGATCACGACACGGTCGCCGCCCAGGTGCTTCTCACCTCGGGCGATCTCGCCAACCGCTCCACCTATGTCAACGCGCGCAACACGCTCCAGCGGCTCCTCGATCTCGGTGCCGTGCCGGTGGTCAACGAGAACGACACGACGGCCACGGACGACATCACGTTCGGCGACAACGACGTGCTCGCGTCACAGGTGGCCATGCTGCTGGGGGCGTCGTGGCTCGTGCTCCTCACGGACCGGGACGGCCTGTACGGACCGGGGGAGGACGGCCCGGTCCTGATCGAGCACGTCCCGGAGGGAACCGCGCCGGAAGACGTCGAGCTGGCGTCCATCGCGGGCAGCGGCCTCGGGCGGGGCGGCATCACCTCCAAGATCGCGTCGGCCTCGATGGCGACGGCCGCCGGGGTCACGACGATCATCGCCAACGGGGCGACCGACGGCATCGTCCTCGACGTGGTCCGGGGAGAGGGCGTCGCCACGCGCTTCCCGGCCTCCACCGGGCCGCGGTCGGCGTTCAAGCTGTGGCTGCGGTACGCGAAGCCGGTGCAGGGGCGCATCTCCGTCGACCGTGGGGCGGCCACCGCGCTCGCGGACCGCGGCACGTCGCTCCTCTCGGTCGGCATCACCGCCTGTGACGGCGACTTCCACGCCGGGGACGCCGTCGAGGTCACCGACCCCGGCGGCACGGTCATCGGGAAGGGCATCGTCAACCTCGGAGCCGATCAGGTCCAGCGCATCGTGGGCCTCTCAAGCGCGCAGGTGCCCGGCATCCCCGACGAGGTCATCCACCGTGACCGGTTCGTGCTCGTCGTCTGAGACCCGTCGCGGGCATCGGCCGATGAGACGGCCCCGTCATTCCGTCGCTCCGTCGTGGCCCCGGCCGCCGCGATGACCGGGCGCCGCCGCATCGGCGTGCTGGGCGGGACGTTCAACCCCCCGCACCTCGGCCACCTGATCCTCGCCCGGGAGTGCCTGTGGCAGCGGGGGCTGGACGAGGTGCACCTGGTGGTGTCGGCCCGGCCTCCGCACCGCGACGCACCGTCGGTCGACCCGGAGACCCGCCTGCGGATGGTGGACGCCGCCGTCACCGGATTCCCGGACCTCCATGCGTCGCGGATCGAGATCGACCGGCCGGGACCCAGCTACACCGCGGACACGCTCGAGGGGCTCGCAGCCGCCTCACCGGGGACGGAGTTCACGCTCATCATCGGCGCGGACCAGCTGCTCGGCTTCCACGCCTGGCGTGACCCGGAACGCATCACGGCCGTCGCCCGCCTCGCGGTCGTGGCCCGCGGTGCCGCCGATCTGGAGACGCTCGCCGAGGCGGCGGAGCACGTCGCACCCGGACGGGTCGACCTCGTCGCGATGCCCACGATCGAGATCTCCTCTACCATGGTTCGCGACCGCGCCCGGACCGGTGCGCCCTACGATCACCTGGTTCCGCGCCCCGTCGCCGAACAGATCGCCGCGCTGCACCTGTACGGTTCGCCGTAAGCTCGCTTTTCCGAAGGACGTACCCGATCACCGATCAGCCCGAATTCACCACGCACGATCTCGCGTTGCGCATCGCCGCCGCGGCGGACGCCAAGAAGGCCGCCGACATCGTGATCGTCGACATGCGCTCCATCGTGGCCTACACCGACTACCTCGTCATCGCCACCGGCCAGACCCCGCGTCAGACCAAGGCCATTTCGGAGGAGATCCGCAAGGCCGTCAAGGAGGAGACCGGTGTCTTCGCCCGTCGCACCGAGGGCGACCGTGAGGGCGAGTGGATCCTCATGGACTTCATCGATGTCGTCGCCCATGTCTTCACCCCGCAGGCCCGCGAGTTCTACCGTCTGGACCGCCTGTGGCGCGGGGCGCCGATCGAGCAGTACGAGCCGCAGCCGGTGGCCGCCGGCAGCGCCGAGGGCGGCTGACGGGACAGCGGTTTCGCACGCGGTTCCCTATACTGTCCTTCCCGCGGGGGATTAGCTCAGCTGGGAGAGCGTCGCGCTGGCAGCGCGAAGGTCACCGGTTCGATCCCGGTATCCTCCACTCGGACACTGGTTCCCGTAAGTACGGGGTTTCCAGGGCATTCTTCGTCACCCGCTCAAGGAAGGGTGGGTGACGATGGCGTCTGATGATGCTGCGGTTGGGTACGGGTTGGGCACGAATCCGGCCTGGCAGCAGGCCGCTTTAGATCGGCGTCAGCGGCAGTTCGAAGACCTCCTGGCGAGCGGACCGCCGACGTGGCTGCTTGAGCGACTGGAGGAGAGTCCGTCGCGTCGGACGGCGATAGAGATGATGGAGCCGCCGCTGCCGTCCCTCGGCAAGCAGCTTCGTGACCTGGCCGGCGAGATCCACGCGGAGCTCGATCGGTGGGGCGTCTACGATGAGCCGGAGGACACGGACCCGTACTGGCGGCGCGTGGTTGGGCTGTGCGGGCTGCGCATGTCTTACCGTGCCGAGTTCGAGCGCTGGGTCCGTCACGCGGACCTCCTGGACAAGTGGCCGGTGCAGGACGACTGGCCCCGGAAGGGGAGGGTCACGCCATGTGGAACACCGTCGGATTCGTCGTCCTATGTGTCGCTCTCGTGGCGTTCTTCGGTGTCGTCGTGTACTACGCGTTCATTGCCCCCTGCCTCTACGCCCAGGACGAGTGGCACGAGAAGGAGCAGCGCGAGAAGAAGTGGCAGGCGGCGCGCGACCGGGAGCTGGAGGACCGGAAGCGCCACCCGGAGCGCTATGGACCGGACACCATGAGCCTTCGTGAGCTCGGCATCGACATGGGCCCAGACGATGAACGCGAGGAGGACGGCGCGCGCTAGATGATGCGCCGGCGGCTCTTGCCCCTCGGGTTCTGCCGGTAGATCTGCTGCACCCGCGAGAACGTCAGGCCGACGATCTTCGCGATCTCACCGTTGTAGGCGGACATCAGGCGCTAGGCACGGTATAGGCGTCTGGGCACTCCTGGTTCTCCAGAGCGACACGTCTTGTAGGCAGCTGTACTCTCGCTATGACCGGCTAGGCAGCCGGGGCGCTGCAGGAAATCCGATATGAGGGGCGAAAGGCCGAGAGGGGCCTTGGGGCATGAAGAAGCGTGAACTGTGAAAGAGAACGGTGGGTCAACGAATGGTGTCCCAGACGCTCCTCCCCTTCAAGCTGTTCTGCCCGCGTCGTCGCCATGTCCGGTGAAGGGGAGGCAACCGCCAGCGGCGCTGTTGACAGCCGATGAGGTCAGCAGGTTCCTCATGGAAGAGAAGGATACCTCTGCGATAGCCACGCATATGGCATGGAGAGAGTCAGGCACTCCAGGGCGGGACCGGGATGGGAGTGGGGACGTCTACATTTGGGAAACCTCCGTGTCGAGCACGCGAAGCGGGATCGTCATCGGCTCGATTCTGTTCGTCGTCAATATCGCGGTACCCCGTAATTGGAAGGCGAAGATCTGCCGTGGAAAAGCGGAAGTGCTCATGTGGCACGCGACAATGGGTGCCAACAAGCACAGGAACCAGAAGAACCGTCCCAACCAGTATCCGGGGCGTGTGAAGTCTTCAACCCACGAGCACGTGTACGAGAACCCACCAGGGGAAATGATGGCGCGAGCCCTCCCAGGCTACGAGCAAGCCTCCATGAAGGAGTTCTTGATGGGGTTCGCTAAACATGTCAACGTACGCGTCCACCAAGATTTCACCGCACCAGAGGCCGGTGAGCAGATGCGGTTCGCCTCATGATCGAGTCAGCCCCATATCTCTCGCCCAAGGGTATGCAGCGGGCCCTCGTGAGTTGGGTAGGGTCTGACTTCGAATGCGTCGCTCTTCCCGACGATCGGCTGATGTGTTCAACGCCGCTCTTCTATGTCAACGGAGAGGGCGTAGTGATTTGGGTCGCACCCCATGATCGTGACCTCTACGAGGTTACGGACTACAGCACGAACCTCATGATCTACGCTACCAGCGACGTCGTGGTTCGGCGGCACCTATTCGCGGCGGGCGCCCACGCTGCCCAACAACGCGGAGTGAGGTGGTTGGACGGGCGGACGGGTGCGTTCGTTCGTGGGCGCAACGTGCCCGAAGCCATCTGGGATGTCGCTCAGGCATCTCGCGATGTTTCTGTTGGGATGTCGGACTGGGCGCAGGTGTCCGCGAAGAAGCCGACACTTAAGACTAAGGAGAGGTTCATCCGGGAGATCGAACGTAAGTTCGAGCAGGCTCAGATCCCTTTGCTACATGACGTGAGCGTCTCTGGAGCGAGTGGCCATGGGTACACGGCCGCCCTAGTCGTACCAGAGAAGCAGATTATTATGGAGCCCTTAGCGAACCCCGCCCAGTTCACCAGCGTCGCATCTCTGTTCACCAAGTTCTCCGATATCGGCCGTGAAGGCATCTTCAAGACGTTGACCGTCGTGGACGACACTGATCAGGGGATGCCAGAGGATTGGGAACGTCTCTTGGTTGGTGTGTCGGACATTGCCCCGTGGTCAGAGCACCGTAAGTGGATCCCTTTACTCGCTGCATGATCGAGCGACGGGCTATCGAAAGACAGCTCGCCACGGACATCACGTTCACGAGCCGACGGCACGGTTCTCGAGGCGACAGGGATGATCTGCCCCCGACGTGAGCTGCAATCACGGTGCGATAGCTACTCGTGGTCGAATCGAGTTCGACGATTTAGAACGGCGGGCGTATCGGGATTAAGGCGTGTCGCGCTTGGCACAGGAGATCAGGAGTCGGCGCTGGGCGCCCGCGACACGACGTCCGTCAATCGGGATCGCGATCTCACCGTTGTAGGCGGGGAGGAGGTTCCGGATGCCATCGGTCGTTGACGGGACGCCACCAGGAGGTGACGGCGCCGAGTGCGGTTGCACGTGCTGGACTCCTTGCCGGCCAACCCATCCCGGGCGGGGAATTGTCTGTCAGAGTTCCGCCATGTCCGAGCCGACCTCACGCCGCCGCGCTCCCGGCTCGTGGTGGAACCCCTTCCGGCCGTACGGCCCGCTCCAGGGCTGGTGCCCCGTCTTCATCGGCGGCCTCGTCATGCTCGTCCTCATCCTCGCCGGATGCGGGGGAGGGAACGCGACGACGGGCCAGACCTCGCCGTCCACACTCGTCGGCCAGACGACCACGGCCGTCCAGGGCGATGTCCGCGCCGGCTCCGACGGGGCGACCGCCGGCATCCGCTACCCGGACATCGGGTTCCGCAGCCGGCGGAACCTGGAGGACCACTTCGCGAAGCATGGCCGCGAGTTCGGTGACATCGACCAGGCGACCTATCTGGCCCTGGCACAGCAGCTCCGCGATCGGCCGCTCGATGCGGTCACGCTCGAGGCCGGACGCCGCGACGGCGTCGTCACGCGCTTCGACCGCACCCGCGGTGCCTTCGGGGCCTACAACTCCGATCGCACCATTCGCACCTACTTCCGTCCCGACGACGGCGAGGCGTACTTCCGCAGGCAGGCGACACGATGACCGACCGGCGACCGTCGACCGACGAGCGGGTGGACCGCTACCTGACCGGGAGCGGCGCGGGGACGCATCTGCTGGGTCTCGGCATGGACGGCCTCATCGCCCGGTGGGAGGCCATCGCGGACGAGGTGGCGGCGGGATACCGCCTCGGTCTGGACGACTACCTGAACGACCTCGACCTCCGCCAGATCCTGGACGGCGCCGTCGCCGCCGTGGCCGAGACGCGCGGCCCGCTGCTCGCCCGGCTGCGGAGCGCCGACGCACGGTTCCGGGCCGCCACACGCCCGGTGGACGACAGTCTCTGGGGCGCGGCGGCTCCGGGCGACCGTCACCGCACCTGGTGGTATTTCCGCGTGCCGCTGCGGGCGTCGGGGGAGATGGCCGAGGATCTCGCCGCCCGGGACATCTGAGGCGCTAGCGGGAGTCTCGGGTCCGGATGAAGGCCGTCAGGCCGAAGGTCGAGACCGGCAACAGGCCGTGCTTGCGGTAGAACCCCTCCGCGCCGCGCTCCGACATCAGCACCTGGTGGTGGAAGCGGTCGATGGGATAGCGCCGCAGCATGTGGGTGAACAGTGCGCTGCCGATGCCCTGGCCCTGCCGATCCGGGCGGACCAGGATGTCGGCGATGTAGACGGCGAACTCCCCGTCCGACAGGGCCCGGGCGTACCCCACGATCTCGTCGGATTCGCGCGCCACGATGGAGAGCGACGACATCGTGATCGCCCGCCGCAGCCGGTCGGGCGTGTTGGCGTGGATCCACGCGTGGGCCGCGTAGAGGGCGAGGATCCCGTCGAAATCGCGCTCCGGATCGGCGTCCGTGATGGTGACGGACGGACGCAGGGTCGTCATGGACGCTCCGGCCTGGCGCGCCGATAGACTCGCCGGACGATGTCAGAACACACGCACATGCTCGGGGAACGCTACGACGCCGAGGCCGTCGAAGCAAAATGGCAGGAGATCTGGGACCGCGACCACGCATTCCGCGCGGAGCCCATCTCCGTGGACGGGGCCGTCGCAGTCGCGCCGGACACACCGAAGTCCTATGTCCTGGAGATGCTTCCGTACCCCTCCGGCGAGGCCCACATGGGGCACGTCAAGAACTACACGATGGGCGACGTCGTCGCCAATTCGCGGCGCCGCCAGGGCGTGCGGGTGTTCCATCCGATGGGCTACGACGCCTCCGCCCTCCCCGCCGAGAACGCCGCCATCCGGGTGGGGGAGCCCCCGGAGGTCATCACGAAGCGCAACATCGCGCGGATCCGTGAGCAGCTTCGCCGCCTGGGCTTCTCGATCGACTGGGACACCGAGATCGCGACCTGCGATCCCGAGTACTACAAGTGGACGCAGTGGCTCTTCCTGCGCTTCTTCGAGAAGGGGCTCGCGGAGCGCCGCGAGGCCGCCGTCAACTGGTGCCCCAATGACCAGACGGTGCTCGCCAACGAGCAGGTCGTCGACGGCGCCTGCGAGCGCTGCGGGGCACAGGTCGAGCTGCGCCAGCTGTCGCAGTGGTTCCTCCGCATCACCGACTACGCGCAACGACTGCTCGACGACATGGACACCCTGGTCGACTGGCCCGACCGCGTGCTCACCATGCAGCGCAACTGGATCGGCCGCTCCGAAGGCGCACGCGTCGTCTTCACGACCGAGGACGGCGAACGCCAGATCCCGGTGTTCACCACCCGCCCCGACACGCTGTTCGGTGCGACGTTCTTCCTGATCGCACCCGAGCACCCGATGGTGCCGACGCTGGTGGCCGAACGTGACGAGGCCGCAGCGGTCGACGCTTACGTGCGTGCGGCCGCCCGCGCCGACGTCGCCGACCGCAGCGCGGCGGACCGCCCGAAGAGCGGCGTCTTCACGGGGCGCTACGTCGTCAACCCCGTCAACGGCGAGCGGCTGCCGATCTGGGTGGCCGACTACGTCCTCATGGACTACGGAACGGGCGCCATCATGGCGGTCCCGGCCCACGACGAGCGCGACTTCGCGTTCGCGACGGCCCACGACCTGCCCGTGCGCCGCGTGGTGGCCGAGGACCCCTCGGTGGCCGACGCGCCGCTGGACGACGCCGAGCCGGGCGACGGTGTCCTCGTCAACTCGGGGTTCCTGGACGGCCTCGACGTGCCCGCGGCCAAGACCCGTATGGGTGAGTGGCTGGCGGAGCGGGGCGTCGGCGAACCGACCGTCGGATACCGGCTGCGCGACTGGCTCATCTCACGCCAGCGGTACTGGGGTGCGCCGATCCCGGTGGTCCACTGCGACGGCTGCGGGGTGGTCGCCGTCCCGGACGACCAGCTCCCGGTGCTCCTGCCCGAGGTCGACGACTACGCGCCGCAGGGGCGGAGCCCCCTCGCTGCCGCACCTGATTTCGTCGCAACGACGTGTCCGTCCTGCGGTGGCCCCGCGACGCGTGAGACCGACACGATGGACACCTTCGTGGACTCGTCCTGGTACTTCCTCCGGTACACCGCGCCACACCTGTCGACGGCCGCCTTCGAACGGGAGATCGTCGACTACTGGCTGCCCGTCGACCAGTACATCGGCGGCATCGAGCACGCCATCCTGCACCTGCTCTACGCGCGCTTCTTCACCAAGGTCCTGTACGACCTCGAGCTCGTCGGATTCTCCGAGCCCTTCGCCCGCCTGTTCACCCAGGGGATGATCTATCACCAGGGCGCCAAGATGAGCAAGAGCAAGGGCAACGTGGTGCCGCCCGACGACATCGTGAACCGCTTCGGCGCCGACACCCTCCGGCTGTACGTGCTGTTCATGGGTCCGGCCGCCGATGACGCCGAATGGTCCGACACGGGCGTCGAGGGGCAGCGACGGTTCCTCGATCGTGTCTGGCGCCTGGTCCGCGGCCAGGAGGGTGACGCGCTCACCGGGCGCCCCTCGCTGGACGACGTGCGCGACCATCCGGCGGCGCTGTCGCTGGTCCGCCGTGCCGAGGCGACGATCGCGAAGGTCACCGAGGACATCGGGGAGCGCTTCTCCTTCCACACGGCCATCTCGGCCCTTCAGGAGCTCGTCAACGAGGCCACGAAGGGACGCGGCGACGGGGCGTTCGAGGACCCCGTCGGCGCGCGCGCCCTCCGGTATGCGACGCAGACGGTCGTGTCGCTCCTCCACTCGTTCGCGCCGCATGTCGCGTGTGAACTGTGGGAGGCACTCGGCGGTCAGGCGCTCTGGGCGGATCCCTGGCCGGTCGCCGATCCGGCCTTCCTGGTCGCCGACACCGTGACGATCGCGGTGCAGGTCAACGGCAAGCTCCGGGACACGCTCGAGGCGCCTGTCGACGTGACGAAGGAGACGCTCGCCGAGCAGGCGAAGGCCCTGCCCAAGATCGCGGCCCTCATCGACGGGAAGACGATCCGCAAGGAGATCGTGGTCCCGGGTCGCATCGTCAACATCGTCGTGGGGTAGCACACGCCGGGGTAGCGCACGCCGACCAGGGGCGGGCCGACGGCGATCCGGGACGTGGTCCGCCCTAGTCGGGTCCGCGGGTGCATGGAGCGGGGCTCCGCCTCGTGTGGGACCCGTCGGGTCCACGTCGACTCCGGGGAGCGTCTGGCCACCGTCGACCGTGGTTCGTCGTGTCCCCAGACGGCCGCGCGTGCGGATTCACCCGTTCACGACGGAGTGAATTCCCATGACGAGTTCCGCATGTGTGCGCCTGCTTCCAGCCGCGTTGCGTCACCTCGAGGCGTTCCCGGGAGAGTCCGGAGGCCTTCGAGCCCCGTCTCGGCGTCCCGCCCCCGACGGGTGGCCCGAGTTCCCCGATCGGTGACACCCGCCGGGGCATCGATGCGCAGATGGCCGGGAGACGACACACACCCGTGACGGTCTCGCTCCTACGGTGTCCCCATGGAACGACTGAGGCCCTGGCTCCGTGACCACACATGGCCCTATCTGGCGCTCGCCGCCGTCCTGGCCGTGCTGGGATGGCGTATCGGATTCGGGGGCGGGGACGCATCGGGCGATGCCGCGCAGCCACCGACCCGGACGGCGGAACCCGTGTCCGTCGCCGGCACTCCCGCCCGGGAGGTTCTCGTCCATGTCGCGGGCGAGGTCCGGCGGCCCGGCCTCTACCGCCTCCCGGACGGGGTGCGGACCATGCGGGCAATCCGTCAGGCCGGCGGGGCCACGCGTCACGCCGACATGGCCGCCCTTAATCTCGCCGCACCGGTTCAGGACGGTCAGCGCATCGTCGTCCCCCGTCGGTCCGTACCGGGTGCGGCAGCGCCGGCCTCCGGCGGTGCGGGGTCCGGGGGCGACGCGGGACCCGGACCCATCAGCCTCGCGTCGGCGACCGTGGAGCAGCTGCAGACCCTGGACGGCATCGGGCCGACCCTGGCGGCACGCATCATCGAATGGCGTGACACGCACGGCGGCTTCGGCAGTGTGGACGATCTCGACGATGTCCCCGGGATCGGCGAGGGCAGGATGGAGGCGCTCCGGCCCCGGCTCGCCCCGTGACCACCGGTTCGCGTCCACGTGCCGGGGCGCTCCGGTTCGCACCCCACGTCGTGGCCGTCGCGTTCGGTCTCGGGCTGGTCTCGTCCGTCGTCCAGGGGACCCCGACCGGTGTCGCGGTGACCGGGCTGGCGGTCTCCGCGGCGGTCTTCGCATTCGGGATCCACCGGGATCCCCGGATCGCATTCGGCGGGCTCGTCGTCGGCGTGGCCGTGATCGGTGCCGCATGGGGCACGTTCCGCGTCGACCGGACCTCGTGGCGCCCGGTCCAGCGCACGACCGTCGTCCACGGCATCTTCGTCGTCGAGGAGACCGTGCAGCGCAGGGACGACCGGGACGGACGGATCACGGCCTCTGCGTCGGGCGTCATCACGGGCCCCGACGGCCACGTGGTACTGCGTGCGGGCGACCACGTGATCGTGCAGGGTGCGTCGGCGCGTCTCCGGCCGCTCGCGCTGGGACAGCTCGTCCGGCTCGACGGACCGGTGGGTCCTCCCGCGAAGCCGGACGATCCCGGGTGGTGGCGCGATCATCTGGCGCGGCGGGGGATCGTCGGTCAGATGCGCTCACCCGGGATCCGGACGATTGGCCGGAGGGGTGGACTCACCGGCATCCGTGACCGGGCGCGGGAGCGTCTGCGGCGCACGGCCGTCCTGGGACTCTCCGGGGATCGCGCCGCTGTCGTGCGCGGCATGGCGCTCGGCGGAGGGCAGTCCATGAGCCGGGAGACGATCGACCGGATGCGGGCGGCCGGGATTTGGCACCTCATGGCCGTCTCCGGGCAGAACATCGCGCTCGTCGCCGTCGCGGTCGGCGCTCTCCTGGGAGCCATGCGCGTACCGCGTCGCGGTGCCGCGATCACGTCCGTCGGCGCCGTCATCGGCTACTGCCTGGTCTGCGACGGCGGGGCGTCGGTGGCACGTGCCGGGATCATGGGCGTGCTCGTCGTGGTCGCGCGACTGGCGTCCCGGGCGACGGAGCGGTGGTATCTCCTCATCGTCGGTCTCGATGCCCTCCTGGTGGTGCAGCCACGCGCCATCGACGATCCCGGGCTCCAGCTCTCCTTCGCGGCGGTCGTCGGCCTCCTCTCCCTCGCCGCACCGCTCACCGTGTGGCTCGCAGGCTTCATGCCGGCCGGTGTCGCCGATGTCGCGGCGCAGTCCGTGGCGGCGTCCCTTGCCACGGCACCGGTCTCGATCCTGCGCTTCGAGGACTACTCCCTCGTCGGCCTGGTCGCGAACATCGTGGCCGTCCCGGTGGCGGGTCCGACCGTGGTCACGGCTATGACGGGTGCCCTCCTGGGCGCGCTGTACCCGCCTCTGGGCGTCCCGCTCACCTGGGCCGCCGGCATCGGGGCCGATGTCGTCCGAGCCACCGCATCGGTCGCTGCGGCGATCCCCGGCGCCACGGTCGCACCCGGCGTCCTCGGCGTGGCGGTCGCTGCGCTCGTGGCGATGGTGGTCCCCGTCGCGGCCCGCCGTCTCTGGCGGCTGGACGGCCGTACGTCCCCATGGCGGTCGTCGCGCGCGCATCGACGATGGGCCGTGATCGCCGCCGGCTGCGTCCTCGTGACGGGTGCCCTGATCTGGCGATCGACGCGTCTGCGCGTCACGCCCTGGCCGGAGCAGCCCGAAGTCGCCGTCGTGGACGTCGGTCAGGGCGACGCGATCCTGCTCCGCTCACCCGATGGCCATGCGGCGCTCATCGATACCGGCCCGCCGGGGGACCCGGCACCGGTCGTCCGCGTGCTGCGCCGCCTCGGGGTACGGCGGCTCGATGTCGTCGCACTGACGAAAGACCAGCGGGACCACGCCGGTGCGCTGACCGAGCTCGCACGGCCCGTCGAAGTCGCATGGGGGCCCCAGGCCCACCCCGCCGTTCGCGGGATCGCCCAGGTTCTCGGGCGCCCGCTGCAGGGGCTGGTCCGAGGTCAGCGCGTGACCGTGGGCGACTGGCGTCTGGACGTGCTCTGGCCACCGGGCGAGCTCCGCGCCGAGGATCCGAACGATGCCTCGCTCGTCTTGGCCGCCCACGCACCCGGCATCAGCGCGCTCCTCACCGGGGACGCCGAGGCGAACATCCTCCGGCGCCTGCCACCGGATCACGTCGACGTCCTCAAGGTGTCGCATCACGGGTCCGACGACCCCGGCCTCTCGCGGGTGCTGGCGACGCTGCGTCCCTCGGTTGCCGTGATCTCCGTCGGCACGGGCAACGAGTACGGCCACCCGACCCCGGCGACGATCGCCACGCTGAAGAGCGCCGGGGTGCCCGTGTGGCGCACGGACGACGACGGGACGGTCCGCGTCAGCGTGTCCGACGGCGGGATCCGGGTGACGCCGGATGGCTGACGTGAGACCGACCGGGCCTGTTCACTCACGGTTTGGGAGCTGCGGCGTCATCTCCTCGCCGCGCGTCCCGCGTCCTGGGCACCGAGGCCTCACTCGTGTCGGGGGGGGGCGTGTCTCAGCCGCTCGTCCGGACGATGTCGACCGAGATCTCGATCGCCGGCACGGTGCCGCGGTTCTCCAGCCAGTGAACGGTGTTCCGGTCCTCGGGCCAGCCCACGCCCGGACCGTAGTCCGTGGCGACCCCGTCGCGATGATCGGTGATCGTCCCCTGCAGCACGTACACCGTGCCGGGCCGGTCCCCGTGATCATGGACGGGGCCGTAGACGCCCCCGGGCTCGATGGTGACCATGCGCATCCGCAGTTGCCGTCCGTCCATTCCCGCGATCTCCGGACCCAGGTCCATCGTCGTGAGCGGCATGACGGTGACGCCCCTCGTCTGCGGTCCCGGCTGCCGATCGTCCATCGTGTTCCCCTCCCGGTGGGCGGGGCCCGTGTCCTGAGCCGGAGGCCTCGTCCGGCATCCCGGCTGACGCCCCTCCCAGGATGACACGGCGCCCGGCCATCCCGTGCCCGGCTCCGTCGCGTCGGCGCCCGCATCGCCGATGCGGGCGCCGTACGCCTCCAGGTCCCGGGTCATGCCGGGACGCCGTCGGTTCCAGGCTCAGGAACCCGGGGACGCCACGCCCGCCGGGGACTCCTCATCGGCCGGTCCGGCGGCGACGGGATCTCCCTCCACCGAGATCGTCGGCAGCCACTCCAGCCAGCGGGGCAGGTACCAGTTGCGGTCGCCGAGGAGGCTCATCACGGACGGGACGAGGATGCCGCGCACGAGGGTGGCGTCCACGAGGATCGCGACCCCCAGCCCGAAGCCCATCTGCTGGAACATCACGAGGCGGCCCGTGGCGAATCCGCTGAAGACCGCGACCATGATGAGCGCCGCGCCGGTGATGAGCCGTCCGCTCGAGCTGATCCCGTAGGCGATCGCGGCCCGGGTGTCGCCGTTT
This sequence comes from uncultured Actinomycetes bacterium, assembly GCA_937862675.1. Classification (GTDB taxonomy): domain Bacteria; phylum Actinomycetota; class Thermoleophilia; order Miltoncostaeales; family Miltoncostaeaceae; genus CALMEC01. The sequence continues at coordinate 2,797 of CALMEC010000175.1, read as the reverse complement.
CGGTGCACGTGCTCGCGGATCCTCGACAGCAGGAAGACGTGGTAGTCCATCGAGAGCCCGAAGAGCACCGCGAAGAGGAACAGCGGGATCCAGGCCTCGATCGTGTCGACCTGCTGGAAGCCGAAGAGATCGGCTCCGACGCCCTTCTGGGAGACCAGGGTCAGGAGGCCGAACGCCGCGCCCACCGACAGCAGGTTGAGGAGGATGGCGACGATCGGCACCACGATGGAACGGAACGCCACCGTCAGGATGATGAACGAGAAGAACAGGACGACGGCCACCACGATCGGCAGATAGTGGCTCGCCATGTCGAAGTAGTCGACGTTGAACGCCGTCGTCCCGCCGACGGCGAGCGGCGTGGAGGCTCGCAGCGGGCGCACTGCGGCCTCCGCCTCCGCGCTGGTGTTGTCGGTCAGCAGGGGGACGGTCAGAACCCCGCCGGGCTCGGTGGACGACGCCTCGAACGTCGGCGTGCCCAGCACGGGATCCTTGGCGGCCGCCGCCCGGACGGCGGCGATCTGGGCCGCGTTGTCGGCGGACTCCGGGTCGCCCATCACGGGGATGCGGACCGGCGAGAAGCCGCCGACGGAGAACTGCCGCTCGAGTGTCTCGAACGCCTGGCGGGCCTGCGAGTCGTGGGGCAGGGACGTCACACCGGATGCACCGGTGTTGATGCTCAGGTACGGCGTCGCGGCCGCGAGCAGCACCACGACGGTGCCGGCGAGCCACAGGGCCGGATGCCGCATGACGGTGTGGACGATCCGGTTCCAGAGACCGCCCTCGGCCCGGTCGGGTGTCTGCGAGGCGAGGCGGCCCAGGCGTCCCGTGTTCACCCGGTCGCCCAGGACCGAGAGGATCGCCGGGAGGAGGGTGAGTCCGGCCAGCACCGCCGCGAACGCCACCAGGATCGCGCCGAGGGCGAGGCTGAGGAACACGGACATGGGGACCAGGAGCAGCCCCAGCAGGGCCACGACGACGGTCAGCCCGGAGAAGAAGACGGCGCGTCCGGACGTGGCACCGGCGCGCTCGATCGCATCGATCTTCGGGAGGCCCAGCGCCCGCTCCTCGCGATAGCGGCTCAGGATGAACAGGGTGTAGTCGATGCCCAGGGCGAGACCCATCATCGTGATCATGTTCTGGACGAAGAAGGAGAGCTCCCCGATCTGGCCGACCAACGCGGTCAGGGCGAGGGCCACGATGATCGACGCGATCGCCATGATGATCGGGACGATCGCGGCGACCACCGATCCGAAGACGAGCAGGAGGATGATGAGGCCGACGGCGATGCCGATGGACTCCCCGACCACCAGGTCGTCCTCGGAGATGCCGTTCACCTCGTGGTTCATCGAGGCGAGGCCGGCCATCATCACCGTCATGCCGTCCTTGCCGTTGGCCGCTGAGGTGATGTCGGTCACATGCGAGATCTCGTCGTTGGCGTCGGTCAGGTCGCCGGCCATCTGGACGGCGATGACGGCCGTCGTGCCGTCTTTCGACACCTGCTGGGGACTGACGTCCGGCGGGACGACCCGGGTCACGACGTCCGGTCCCAGCGCGTCGATCTCACGTGCCAGCGCCGTCGCCCGGGCCATGACCGCCGGGTCGGCGAACGTCGTGCCCTTCGGGGCGGTGAGGACCACCTGCTCGTGGACGGCCTCGGTCTGGCCGAGCGCCGTCATCTGATCGTCCGCACGGACGGACTCGGGGGAGTTGCGGAACGTGAACGAGGGACTGAGCACGCCGGAGAGCAGCGTGCTGAACGTCACCGTCGCGGCGACCAGGACGAGCAGCCAGATGCCGATCGTCCGCTTCGGATGCTCGGCGCTTCGTCGAGCAAGGGTCGTCGTTGAGAGCATCACTCGTCTCCCTTCGCGGAATCGCTGATTCGTGTGGTCGGTCGGGCGGCATCGGACGTTTGCCCGCGAATGCCGTGGAGGACGAAGTCGAGGTAGCTGTCGATGTCGGGACGGGGTTCCTCGTCGCCCCGGGTGCTCGCGATGTAGTCCATGCCCACGTAGCTCGTGACGAGGTGGTACGCGATCCGGTCGGGATCGCGGCCGGGATCGATGTCGCCGTCCTCCTGGGCGCGGCGTACGAGGTCGCCGATGGTCGTGAACCAGAAGGCGAAGGGATCGACGGCCTCCGCGTCGGGTTCGGCGCGCAGATCGAGGCAGAGGCGGCCGAGCAGCACGATCGGCGGCATCTCGGCCGTCGACGTGGCCACGGCCTGCGGCATCGCCATGAGCTGCTCGAACGCGGACAGCGTCGGATCGACCATCTCCATGGCCATGGCCTGCTGCGCGTGGCAGGACGTCAGTGCGACCTCGCGGCCGAGAACCGCCTTGCTGGCGAAGTGGAAGTAGAAGCCGCCCTTCGTGACGCCGGCGACGGTCAGGATCGCGCTGACCGGCGTCTGGGTGAAGCCACGCTCGAGGAAGAGCTGTGACGCGGCGTCGAGGATGCGCTGACGCGTCTCGGTGCCGCGTTCCGTGGGAGCCGGGGGAGGGACCATGCGGCGGAACCTACAAACCGACCGGTCGGTCTGTCAAGTTAAGATCGACGTCGGCCGGCGTCGCGTCCCTCGTGCGGCCGTGGTGACAGCGCTGGTGTCAGACACTTAACACGCGCGTCGCGACGTGGGGCCGCGACTCCGCAGCGGGGCCGTTCCGAGCCGCACACCCGGCGCCGTGCGACGGACGTCCGGTGTGCGCTCAGGCGGCCTCGGGGCGGCGACCGGTCGTGCGCGGCAACATCCCGCCATGCGGTCTCTTCGGACATGGGAGGGGGGCGGGACGCCGAC
>CALMEC010000174.1 GCA_937862675.1 uncultured Actinomycetes bacterium | reverse complement strand
CCAGGAACGTGTCGGCCGGCGACTCCTTCGCGTAGGTGACCATCTTCTCGGTGGAGAGGATGTGCGTCCGGTTGTCGGCGAACGCCATGCACTTGCTGGCGCACCCGCACTCCGGGTGCACGAGGAGCTCGGCACCCGGATGCTCGGCCCGCGCCGCGTCGATGTCGTCGGGGTGGATCGCGGCGTGCACGTGGCACTCGCCCAGCCACTTGTTGAGCTTGCGTCCGGTGATGTTCTCGACCCACATCCCGAGGAACTGGTCGGGGAGGAAGAGGATCTCCTTGTCCTCCGGAATGGACTCGACGATGGCCTTGGCGTTGCCGCTGGTGCAGCAGTAGTCGCTCTCGGCCTTGACCTCGGCGGTCGTGTTGACGTAGCTCACCACGACGGCGCCAGGGTGCTGCGCCTTCCAGGCGCGCAGCTGGTCGGCGGTGATGGAGTCGGCCAGTGAGCAGCCTGCCCCGAGGTCGGGAAGGAGGACCGTCTTGTCGGGCGACAGGATGCTGGCGGTCTCGGCCATGAAGTGGACGCCGCAGAAGACGATGGCCTCGGAGTCGGTGGCCGCGGCCTGACGGGAGAGACCCAGCGAGTCGCCCACGTAGTCCGCCACGTCCTGGACCTCGGGCAGCTGGTAGTTGTGGGCGATGAGCAGCGCGCCGCGCTCACGCGCGAGTGCGCGGACCTCCTCCTGGATGAGGGTGATCTCCGCTGTCGTCATCGATGTACCTCCAGTGAGACGTCGAGCCAGGTGGCCGAATGGGTGATGGCGCCGATTGAGATGACGTCGACTCCCGTCTCCGCCACCTCACGCACGTTGTCGAGGGTGATGCCGCCCGAGGCCTCGACCTCGGCGCGTCCCGCCACGAGTGCCACCGCGTCACGCATGCGCTGCGGCGACATGTTGTCCAGCATGATCCGCTGGGCGCCACTGTCAATGGCGTCACGGAGCTGATCGTCGCGCTCGACCTCCACGGTGAGGTTGAGGTCGGGGTATGCGGCGCGTGCCGCGGCGACGGCCGCGCGGACGCCGCCCGCGGCGTCGAGGTGGTTGTCCTTGATGAGGATCGCGTCGTAAAGGCCGATGCGGTGGTTGATACCGCCGCCGCAGGCGACCGCGTACTTGTCGAGTCCCCGGAGCCCCGGCAGGGTCTTGCGGGTGTCGAGGATCCCGGCGCCGGTGCCCGCGACGGCGTCCACATAGCGCCGGGTGACGGTTGCGACGCCGCAGAGGTGACCCAGGATGTTGAGCGCCGTGCGCTCTCCCGAGAGGACGCCGCGCGCCGGGCCGTCGATCGTGGCCAGCACCGTGGGGACCTCGGCGATGAGGTCGCCGTCCGTTGCCGTCAGTGTGACCTCGATGGAGGGGTCGACACGGCGGAAGACCTCGGTCACGACCGGCAGTCCGGCGACGACGCCCTCCTCCTTCGCCAGGATGGTGGCACTGCAGGTGAGGTCGGCCGAGATCGTTGCGATGCTCGTCACGTCCCCGGTGCCGAGGTCCTCGTCGAGCGCGAGGTCGATGATGCGGAGCGCATCGGCGTCGATCACGTCCACTCCACGAGTTGCGGCTCGTGACCCAGGCGCTGCACGATGTGCTTCCGGAACGCCTCGTCCTCTTCCGGGAAGTCGCTGCGGTAGTGCACGCCCCGGCTCTCCTCCCGCATGAGGGCGGCATCGGCGATGAGGCGCACCACGGTGTGCGGGCTGTGGGTGAGTGTGCGAAGCCGGTCGGACGAGCGCACGAGACCGGCGTCGCGCCACAGCGCCTCCTTGACCTCCTGCGGCGGCGGTGCCTCCGAGACGGCGTTCGGGGCCGGGCCGGAGGGGGCGGCGACCGGGTCGCGGTCGGTGGCGTGAAGCGCGGCACGCCGGCCGAAGACGAGGCATTCGAGCAGCGAGTTGGAGGCCAGCCGGTTGGCACCGTGGACTCCGGTGGTGGAGCACTCACCCGCCGCGTAGAGGCGATCGAGGCTGCTCTGCCCGTCGAGATCGGTGACGATGCCACCGATGAAGTAGTGCGCGGCCGGCGAGACGGGGATCGGCGTGACGGCGGGGTCGAGTCCCGACTCGGCCTGCACCTGCTCCATCAACCCGTTGAAACGGCCACGGTCGATGGAGCGCAGGTCAAGCGTGACGGTGCCCGCCCGGTCGTTGATGGCCCGGGCGACGACGTCGCGAGGCGCGAGCTCGTCGACGAAGCGCTGGCCGTGGTCGTCCAAGAGCGTGGCCCCGGCACCGCGAAGCGCCTCGGAGAGCAGGAGCGACGGGCCCACGAGGGCCGTGGGATGGAACTGGGTGAACTCCATGTCGGCCACCTCGGCGCCCGCGTTGTAGGCGGCGGCGATGCCGCCCCCCGTCGCGGTGGGCGCGTTGGTGGTGCGACTCCACAGGCCGCCGGCGCCTCCGGTGGCGAGGATGGTGGCGCTGCCGGCGATGCCGCCCTCGGTGGTGAGGACGCCGACGCAGGTGCCGTCCTCCACCCAGATGCCGCGCACGCGGGTGCCGGCCTGGATGGTGATCCCCGGGGTGGCGTCGACCGCGGCGGCGAGCACGCGCGAGACGTGCGATCCGGTGGCGGCGCCCCCCGCGTGGACGATGCGGTTGCGCGAGTGGCCGCCCTCCAGGCCCAGGTCGTCCTCAAAGTCGGCGCCGAGGTCCCGCAGGTCCTGGATGCGGTCGGGTGCCTCGGCCACCAGCTCGTGCACCGCACTGGGCCGGCAGAGCCCGCGCCCGGCCTTCAGGGTGTCGGCGACATGCAGCTCGGTGGTGTCGTCCGGACCGATGGCGGCGGCGATCCCGCCCTGAGCGCGGGAGCTGTTGGAATGGTCGACGTCGGCGGCGCTGATGAGCAGCACGTCACTGCGCCGGGCAGCGATCAACGCGGCCTGCAGGCCGGCGATCCCCGCACCGATGACGAGGATCGGCGGGTTGCCTTCGCGGGGCGTTGTCGCTAGTTTGCGACTTGGAGTCGAAAACATCATGCGAAGTTTACCAGAGAGGCACTTTCCCGCTCCCAGCCAGGTGACAAGTGCTGCAATCTTCCAGGTGCGCGACGGGGCGCTGCAGGTGCTCGCGTGGCGGCGCGCCAAGCAGCCGGAGGCCGGTCGCTGGGCCCTGCCCGGCGGGTACCTGTCGCCGGACGAGGACCTGGAGCACTCGATCCGCCGGCATCTGGCCACCAAGGTCGATCTGCGCGAGGTCGCCCACATGGAGCAGCTGGGCACGTGGAGCGACCCGACCCGTCATCCCGGCGCGTGGGAGGTCATGACGGCGTACATGGGGATCGTGGCCAGCGACCTGGATCCCACCCTGCCCGCCGACACCAGCTGGCACCCCGTGGAGGAGCATCCCCGGATGGCGTTCGACCATGACGACATCGTGCTCACGGCGCGCGAGCGGCTGCGGGCGAAGCTGTCGTACACGAACATCGGGTTCGCTCTCTCCCCTCCCACGTTCACGATCAGCGAGCTGCGCGACATCTACCGCGCGGCGCTGGGGCATCCGGTGTCAGCGACCAACCTGCAGCGCGTGCTCGTGCGCCGCGGCGAGCTGATGCCCACCGGGGAGCGCCGTCCGTCGGGGGCCGGCGGAGGGCGACCGGCGGCGGAGTTCCGGTTCCGCGAGCGCGAGCTGGAGGGGACCGACCCGTTCGCGGTACTGCGCCCGCCGCGCCACCGATCGGCGTCGGGGAACATCGAGAAGGGGTAGCGCACACCGCTCCGGCCGGTCACCGCGGGTCGACCTACCACGCGACACCACCCGGGCGGCGGCGGACCATCAGACCCCGGACCGGCCTGACAGACAGCCTCTGTCTGATTCCTCCGGCCCTCTCGGGGTTCCATGTCCCACCTCGCTTTATTACAGTTGTGTTTGGAATTATCCTTTGCGAGGGAGGGTCCGATGACGGAGACGCTGGCCGAGGCGCTCGAGCGGGAGCACGTCGACATCGACGGCGGGATCGACGCGTTCACCACGGGACTGGCGGCGGGAAACCCGCCGGTGGACGCGATGCTGGCGGCGATGGCCGCCCTTCGGCGTCACATCTATCTGGAGGAGGCGATCCTCTTCCCGCCGTTGAAGGACAACGGCTTCTTCGGGCCCGTCACGGTGATGCTGATGGAGCACGGCCGGATGTGGCAGATCATGGACGAGCTGGAGCCGTTGGTCCGCGCCGGCGGCACCGATCCGCGGGTCGACGCCCTGTGCATGGATCTGGTGGCCCAGATCGGGGCGCACAACATGAAGGAGGAGCAGATCCTCTATCCCGAGGCCGACACCACGCTGAACGGTGCGGCCACGGCCGAGCTACGTACGTTTCTCGACGCCGGCACCATGCCCGAAGGATGGATCTGCCAGCACTCACAGGCGCACTGACGCAGCGCCGACACCTGTCGGACGCCAGCCGGTGGCCTCGCGGTCGTACGGTCACATCTGCGCGGTCGTGGTGCTTCACGTGCCCGGACTCCGCTGAGCCCATCGACATGCGATGACGACGGACCGGCGTTGACCCACCCACCGGCGCCACGGCGCGGGGTCCATCGACCCGACACTTGAATCGCTTCATGGGAACGCATCAGCAGGCCTGATACTCAGGCACAAGCTTCCCCACTTCAGCGCCTCTCGGCCGTCACGGGCGTGGCTCCGCTGCGTCCCGAAGGAGTCGACGCCGGATACAGCCGGGCGGCGGCACGCCGGACGCGCACCGCCTGTACGTATCCGGCATACTACCTGCGCCTCGACCGCGGGCGAGCAGGGACCGTTCTACGGTGTCGGCAATGAGGTCCACATGACGGTGACACCGTCGACCTCGTTGCGGATCCGCTCGGATGCGGACAGATGGTTGAGTGAGCACGTCCTCGCATCGGCTGCCGCTGCGTCGATTCGACTGAGGGGGCTCATCGGCGCCACGGATATCACCCCGTTCGGTCCGTAGGACCGATCGGGTCGTCCCGCACGCGTTGTGACGCGAATGGAATGCGCGGTGGTCTGGACCGTCCCTCCGGTACACGTCGCACTCGCCTGAACCGTCCGTTCCGAAGTGGCGGGCCGGAGCCACCCGTGAACCGCGAACGCCCCGTTCCGAAGTCCCCGGGCCGTGCGCTTCCAGGTGATGTCGCGGTTGTCCGCCGTCGGGCGCCCGAAGACGTAGACGTTGCCGAACAGCGGCTCCGACGCGACCGCGAAACCGTAGCTCGCCGGCGACATGGGGTCGGCGCGATACGGACCGTAGGTCGTGGTACCGCTCTCCGAGCCGAATGACGTGTCCCGGCTTCCATCGGGCATCGTCTGGGTCAGATAGCCGACGGAACCGCCCGCGACGTTGGTGATCATCCCCGCCACAAGGATCCGGTTCGTCTTCGTGGTGGTCACCGACCACGACGCGACGATGAGTTCGCCTGCGGGACGCCGGGCCAGCGAGGCAGCGCGCTCCAGATCCGGGAGAACGTCGACCGTCCCCGACCCGTTGAACGTATCGTCGATCGCCCCGGTCCCCGTGAGCCGTGTGAGCACGGGAATCGCTGATCCCGCAGGACTCGACGCCGACGTCGAGGTGAGCACGACGATCCGTCCCGAGCCGTCCGACGCGATCCCCGAGCCCTCGCCGTTCACCATCGCCGCCCCGGAGACGCCGAAGGTGGTGTCGACCCGGCCCTGGATGGTGAGGCGCGTCACCCTGCTTACGCCGAACTGGGGTGCGCCATCTTTATCCGGCCGCGAGAGAAGCAGCCAACGCCCCTGGCGATCCGCCGTTGCTCCAACGAGACTCCCCATATCCGTGGGCAGGGGAACACGCGCGACCAGGCGTGTCTGGGCACCCCTGCGCTGCAGGACGAGGGCCGTGCGCAATCGGATCAGCCCGTCACTGAGCGAGTCGGCGACCACAAGCCCATTGTGCGCATGGACGGCCGCTGCCGTAATCCGGACGTCGCGACCAGCCAGACCGAACCACGCCGATGGCGTTGTCACAGCGCCGTGTGAGGGAGACGGCATCGCCAAGACCGCGGCGAGAAGCGAAACGGCCGCCAGGGGAAAGGACCGTCGACCCATCCGTCTCAGTCGAGCTCCGCAAGAGCTTTCGCGACCCATGATCGTCTCCTCGTCTCAGCTTTATCCACAAGAGCCCCGAACACGACCCGCATATCGGTACATCCACCCCGATGCACAGCCACGCGAGCCGTCCCAGCCTCTCGTCATCCCCGACTGACAGCACGAGCCTACCGACGAATGGCCAATGCCCGCCATTTCGTCTGACCGACAGGACGCCACTCAACCCGTGTGGGAATCCGCTGTGCCCTGAGCACCGGGACCACGAGCATCGCCTTCCGTGCCTTGACCACGACGAGACGCGCCGGACTGACCCTGCCGCCCTTTCGGACCCGCGCCAGGACCGTACGCTTCCTCGTCGCCGACCGGACAGGGACGAGTGCCGCCCGCAGGCCGGAGTGGTAGCGGGCCTTCCCCGTGGGGACGAGGACGTTGCCCGTCACCCCGATGGGCAGGCCGCCACCGCCGAGCGGGCAGCCGTTGTTGTCGAGTCCTCCCAACTGGGCGGGGCACCGGTCCAGGTAGTCCGGTGTTCCGTCCCGATCGGTGTCGATCCACGGATCGGCCGGAGGAGTGATGCGTGTGTCGATGACCATCGATCCGACGTTGCCGGGATCGGTGTTTCCCGCCGCATCGCGGAGTCGCAGTTCGATCCGGAAGCGCCCGTGACGCCCGATGGCCGGAAGACTCGCGGACGACCCCGTGACGGCGGTCTCACCCGATGAGGCCCCCGCGCCGCCGTCCAGCGGGAGCACTCGCCAGTAGAGCCGATCGATGGGCGATGCCGATGGCGGATTCGTCCACGTGACGTCGAGTGGCTGCCCGACGCCGCCCCGCGCGGCGATGTCCGTAGGCGCCCCGGGTGCCGCGTAGTCCGTCCGGATCGTCCAGGCCACCGAGTCCGTCGTGTTGCCCGCAGCGTCCTCCGCGCGCACGACGGCCGAGTGGATCCCATCCGGCAGCGTCGTCGTATCCAGTGACAGGCCGACCGAACCGAAAGACAGCGGACACGGCACCGGGAACGTGAAGTCGCACGACGAGATGGAGGCCGCCGCACCGCCCTGCGGCACCCCGTCGACGACCAAGCGCACGGAGCGAACGCCCCCACCGAGATCAGAGGTCGCAGGCACCGTGAGCCCGAGCGTTCCCGGCTGCCACGAGGTGGTGGTCATGAGCGGGCCGGACGGGCTGCCACTGTACGTCGGCGTGTGAAGGTCTTCGAGGGTCACCGATGCCTGGTGAACGGCCGCGAGGGCGATGGGGTTGATTGCGTCGTTCGTACATGCACCCAGGG
>CALMEC010000173.1 GCA_937862675.1 uncultured Actinomycetes bacterium | reverse complement strand
GTGACGGTCCCCGGCGGACACGACCGCCGTGCCGAACCGCTCGTGGGCCGTGACGCGTACGTCGGCGCCCTCGGCCACGCGCCGGGCGACGGGGATGGCGTCACCCTCCACGACGATGTCGACGTCACCGGTGGACGGGCGGCCCAGCAGAGCGTCGCGCACGACACCCCCGACGAGGCTGGCGTCCGTGTCGGGACATGTGTCCACAAGGCGGCGGACGAGCGGGTTCTCGTCGACCAGGCGCCTCAGTGGGGGAATATCATCCACGGATGACCTACGACTCACTGTCCCAGAAGCTCCGCCAGACGACGAATGTGGCGATGCCCGGCCTGCTCGAGCGCTTCGAGAAGTTCGAGCACATGACGCTGATGGAGCTGCAAGAGGCGTTCGACGCCTGTGAGGAGCGCTTCCGCGCATGGGTCCGGGATCCGGCGAACGAGGGAAAGCCCATCAACGAGGCCCCCGACTACCTCGACCGGATCGCCCTGGACAGCCTGCGCGAGCGACGCACCTGGTGGGAGTGATCACCCGGCCGTCGTCCGTCGGACGGCGATGGCCTCGATCTCGACCCGGGCTCCGGCCGGCAGCGCGGCGACCCCGACGGTGGCACGGGCAGGGGCGTGCGCCGCGAACGCCGCGGCGTATGCGGTGTTCATGCCGCTGAACTCGTCGAGATCCGTCATGTAGACCGTCGTCTTGGCGACGTCTGCAAGGCACAGCCCGGCCTCGGCCAGGATCGCGGCGACGTTGTCCAGGCACTGGCGGGTCTGATCGCCGATCGCCGGGCCGACCAGGGCTCCGGACGCGTCCAGCGGGACCTGGCCGGACACGAAGACGAGGGCCCCGGCGTCGATGGCCTGGCTGTAGGGGGCGCCCTGGACCGGCGCGGGCGCCGCGGTGGTTCGAATCGATTCCATGATGCGACCCTACCTCCCGGCGGGGGCCCACGGACCACGTCCGGCGGCGATCCGGACGGGAGACCGCCGGTCGCCGTTCAGCGTCGCACGGAGACGCCGGCGTCGGCCATGGCCTCCTTGACCTGCGCGATCGAGAACACGCCGTCGTGGAAGACCGAGGCCGCGAGCACGGCGTCGGCACGACCGTCCTTCGCGGCCTCGGCGAAGTGCGCCAGCGTCCCCGCACCGCCCGAGGCGATGATCGGCACGTTGACGGAGTCGACGATCGCGGACAGGAGCTCGGTGTCGAAGCCGTCCTTCGTGCCGTCGCGGTCCATGCTGGTGACGAGGAGCTCACCGGCACCGCGATCGGCCGCCTCCCGGGCCCATTCGACGGCCTCCCGGCCGGTGGGAAGGCGTCCGCCGTTCAGGAAGACCTCCCATCCCCCGTCGGGACGCCGCTTGGCGTCGATGGCCACGACGATGCACTGCGACCCGAAGTGGGACGCGCACCGGTCGATGAGCGCCGGCTCGCGGACCGCCGCAGAGTTGATGGACACCTTGTCCGCCCCCGCCGCCAGGACCACGCGGACGTCCTCCTCGGTCCGCAGGCCACCGCCGATGGTGAACGGGATGAACACCTCCTCCGCCGTGTGACGCGCCAGCTCGACGATGGTGGCGCGCTGCTCGTGACTCGCGGTGATGTCCAGGAAGACGATCTCGTCGGCACCCTCGCGGTCGTAGCGGGAGGCGAGCTCGACGGGATCGCCCGCATCGCGGAGCCCGACGAAGTTGACGCCCTTGACGACACGGCCGTCCTTGACGTCCAGGCAGGGGATGACGCGGATCATGGCCTGGTGCCCCGTGGCAGGGGTCGGCCCGCGGCCGCCGGAGGGGCCTCCGGTGCGGCCCGGACATGCATCCGCCGGGACGTCGGGGGGATTCGGACGGTCGGGCACGCCGCCGGGCGACGGGATGCCGCCGGGGACCGCCGTGTGGTCGCCGGCACGGTCACGAGCCGTGCAGCGCCGCAAGGGCTTCGGGGATGTCGAAACGCCCCTCGTAGAGCGCGCGGCCGACGATGACGCCCGTCAGGTTCTCGATCCGCGCGTTGCGCAGGGTCACCAGGTCGTCCAGCGACGAGATCCCCCCGGAGGCGATGATGCTGAGCGGCGGGGCGGCGTCGGCCACGCGGCGGAGCGCGTTGACGTTCGGCCCGGAGAGCATTCCGTCGCGACCGATGTCGGTGTAGATGATGCAGCGGACGCCGGTCGTGACGAGATCCGCCGCCAGCGCGGTGGCGTCGATGTCCGACACCTGGGTCCAGCCGTGCGTGGCGACCTTGCCCTCCCGGGCGTCGATCCCGACCGCGAGGGCGCTCTCGAGCCGGTCGACGGCCCAGGTCAGGAGGTCGCGGTCCTGAAGGGCCGCGGTGCCGAGAACGACGCGCTCGACGCCTGTCGCCATGGCCGTCTCGATCGCCGCGCGGCTCCGGAGTCCACCGCCCAGCTGCACCGTGCCGGGGAAGTGGTTGGCGATCCCGGCGATGAGCGGCGCGTGCGCGGGCTCGCCCCGCTGCGCCCCGTCGAGGTCCACCACGTGCAGAGCGGTGGCGCCCCCGTCCGCGAAGTGCTGGGCCTGCTGGAGCGGGTCCTCGTTGAAGGTCGTGGAGGCGTCGAAGTCGCCCTGCACCAGGCGGACCGCCGATCCGCCCTGCAGATCGATCGCGGGATAGAGCGTGATCACGCGTGGACCTCCGTGCCGACGTGTGCCATCCAGCGCTCCAGCAGCGCCAGGCCCGCGTCGCTCGACTTCTCGGGGTGGAACTGGACGCCCATGACATGGCCGCGCCCGGCGACGGCGCAGAAGTCGCCGCGTCCGTGGTGCGCGGTCGCCCACACGTCCGCGTCGTCGGACGGGACGACGGCGTAGCCGTGCAGGAAGTAGAAGGCCGGGTCGGCCGTCGGGGGTGCGATCGGGCACCGGTCGCCGAAGGAGACGTGCGACCAGCCGATGTGCGGGACCTTCGCGGTGTCGTCCAGCCGGCGCACGACCCCGGGGATGAGCCCGAGCCCGGCCTCCTCCGGGGCCTCGTCGCTCGAGTCGAACAGCACCTGGAGGCCGATGCAGATGCCCAGGACCGGTGTTCCGCGGTCGGACGCAGCACGCACGGCGTCCGCCAGCCCGGAGGACCGCAGCCGTCGCATGGCCTCGCCGAAGTGCCCGTCCCCGGGAAGGACGACGGCGTCCACTTCGCCGATCTCGTCGGGACGACGTGCGACGGTCACGGACGCGCCCTGGCGCTCCAGCGCCTTCGCGGCCGACCTCAGGTTGCTCATCTCGTAGTCCAGCACCGCCACCCGGAGGCTCACAGGACGCCCTTCGTCGACGGGATCCCGCGGACGTCCGGGTTGACGGCGACGGCCTGGCAGAGCGCACGCGCAACGGACTTGAAGACGCCCTCGATCACGTGGTGCGGGTTCTCCCCCGCGAGCTGGCGCACGTGGAGCGTGAGCTTGGAGTGGTTGACGAGCCCCCGCAGGAACTCCTGCACGAGGTCCGTCTCGAAGCCGCCGATCACCGCGAACGGCAGGTCCAGGTCCAGCCCGAGGTACGGCCGTCCGGAGATGTCCACGACGGCGTGCACGAGCGACTCGTCCATCGGGACGAACGCCGAGCCGTAGCGTTCGATGCCCGCCCGGTCGCCGAGCGCCTCGTCCAGCGCCTGGCCGATGACGATGCCCGTGTCCTCGACGGTGTGGTGGCTTCCCGTCTCCAGGTCGCCCGTGGTCTCCACGTCGAGGGTGAGGCGGCCGTGGCGGCCGAAGAGGACCAGCATGTGGTCGAAGAACCCCACGCCCGTGGTGGCGGGGACCGTCCCGTCACCGTCGAGGCCCAGCGCCACCCGGACGTCCGTCTCGCCCGTGGTCCGCCGTATGTCCGCCTGACGTGTCATGAACGCTCCGTCCTCTCGATTCTCCTCGCCCGGATCTCGACCGAGCGCCGGTGGTGCGGGAATCCCTCCGCCGCCGCGATGGTCGCGACGTGGGGTGCGAGCGCCCGGGCGGCGTCGTCGTCCAGGTCGACCACCGACATGCGACGACGATACGTCGCGGGGGACACCGACGACGCGAACCGCGCGGCCCGTCCCGTCGGGAGGATGTGGTTGCTGCCCGCGACGTAGTCGCCGAACGCCGTACCGCCGTTGGGGCCGACGAACACGGCACCCGCGTGACGGATCCCGGCGGCGACGGCGCGGGCGTCGGGACAGTCCAGCTGGAGGTGCTCCGGGGCGAAGGTCTCCGCGAAGCGCACGGCGCCGGAGAGGTCGTCCACCTGGACGAGGGTGATGATCCCGTCGACCTCGCGCCGCTCCAGGTCTGCGGCCACCGCGTCGAGCACGGCGGCGTCGGGGGTGACGAGGATCGCCGGCGAGTCCGGGCCGTGCTCCGCCTGCGCACAGAGGTCCGCCGCCACGGCCTCGGCGTCGACATCGCCCGCGGCGACGATCACGACCTCGCTCGGCCCCGCCACGGAGTCGATGCCGACCGTGCCGAACACCTGGCGCTTCGCCTCCTGGACCCAGGCGCTCCCGGGACCGCTGATGACCGACACCGGTGCGATGCGCTCGGTGCCCAGGGCGAAGGCCGCGATCGCGGCCGGTCCGCCCACGGCGTACACCTCGTCCACCCCGAGGATGTCCGCGGCCGCCAGGATGGAGGGTGCCACCCGTCCGTCCCCGGCCACCGGTGACGCCACCGCGATGCGCTCCACCCCCGCCACCTGGGCGGGGACGACGGCCATGACGAGGCTGGAGGGGTACGCCGCGCGTCCACCGGGGACGTAGGCCCCCACCGATGCGACGGGGATGCTGCGCACCGTGATGTGCTGTCCCAGCGGCAGGTCCGCCGTGACGTCCGATCCACGGACGTGCTCGGCCAGTGCCCGAACCTGCGCCGCGGCGACCTCGAGTGACGCGACGAGCGCCGGATCGGCCGTCCGGCGTGCCTCCGCGATCTCCTCCGGGTCGACGCGGATGCGCTCGGCGGTGAAGTCGGCGGCGTCGAAGCGGCGGACGAGGTCGACGAGCGCCGCGTCTCCCCGGGAGGCGACGTCCGCGATGATCGCGCCGACCTGTTCGCGGATGGCGGGATCGGGCGGCGGGGGCTGGAGTCCCCGGGCGACGGCGTCGATCTCTCCGTCCGCGACCCGGAGGCGACGGACGGGGGTCACGCCAGGGCCTCCGAGAGACGACGCTGGAGGTCGTCGATCAGAGCCGACTTGGTCTTGTGACTGACGCGGTTGGCGATCAGCCGCGCCGACGAGAGGAAGATCTCCTCGCGCTCGACGAGGCCGTTCTCCACCAGCGTGCGCCCGGTCGCCGTCAGGTCGACGATCCCGTCGGCCAGGCCGACGAGTGGTGCCAGCTCGACCGACCCGTTGACCTTGACCACCTCGACCGGGCGTCCGGTCTCGGCGAAATAGCGCCGTGCGGCGTTCACGTACTTGGTCGCGACGCGCACCGCGCCGAAGTGGGTCAGGGCGTCCGGCGTCGGGTCGTCGCCGCCGACGGTCGCATAGATCATCCGGCAGCCGCCGTAGCCCAGGTCGAGCAGCTCGTCGACGTCGGGCTGGTACTCGCGGATGACATCGGTCCCGACGATCCCGACATCGGCCGCACCGGACTCGACATACGTCCCGACGTCGCTCGGACGTGTCGTGATGTAGCGGACGTCGCCGGCGTCCACGACGAGGCGGGGGCCGATCTCGCGAAGCGGCTGGCCGTCGAGACCCGCCGTCTCCAGGCACTGGACGGTCTCGTCGAAGAGGGCGCCCCGCGGAACGCAGATCACGAACGAAGGAATGCCAGGACCTCCTGATCGTCGGACACCGTCGTCCGCGTGCCGAGGACGCGGTCCACCACCGTCCGGCCGTCCACCACGAAGCGTCGCCGCTCCGCGCGTGCGATGTCCTCGCCCGCCTCACCGGCGCCGGCCGCGACGACGTCGTGCCCGGCCTCGCGGATGGCGTTGGCGAGCGCGACCCGTCCGTCCCGTCCGCCCACCAGGACGACGCCGGTCGGCTCGATCTCGGTCGTGCGCCGCCGCCGCGCCTCGTGAAGTGGGTCGAGCAGCACGCCGAAGCCGACCGCTGGGCGGTCGGCGCCGAAGCGGCCGAGCAGGGCGTCGTAGCGGCCGCCGAGGGCCACCGGGGTGCTGATGCCGGGAGCGAAGCCCTCGAACACGACACCGGTGTAATAGCCCCAGTCGCGGAGGACGCCCAGGTCGATGACCACGCTGTCCGCGACGCCGTGCGACTCCAGGAGGTCGATCATCTCCCCCAGGCGCCGGCACTCGTCCGCCGTCGCCGGGATCTCGCGCGCGACCTCGTCGGGCAGGTCGCGACCGCCCCGCAAGGTCGGGAGCGCCGCCAGGGTCGCGCGTGCGTCCGCCGGGATGCCGCTGTCATCGCTCACCTCGCGCCAGGGGATGAGGTCGCGTGCGCGAGCGGCCTCCTCCAGCCGGTGCAGGGTGGCGTCGTCGACGCCCAGTCCCGCGATGGCCGCACGGATGAGCCCGACGTCGCCCACGCTGACCTGGACGTCGTCGATCCCCTGCGCACGCAGAGAGGACACGAGCAGCGCGATGACCTCCGCGTCGCCGGAGGCCTCCCCGACGCCGATCAGCTCGACGCCGGCCTGCCGCTCCTCGATGCCCTGGGCACGTCCGGGGCGCGCGGGACGCGCGACGGGCGCCACATAGCTCAGCCGGAGTGCACCGACGTGGTCCGAGAACCGACCGGCGACCATGCGCGCCACGGGGATCGTGAGATCCGGGCGCAGGACGAGCACCTGCCCGTGCTCGTCGAACAGACGGAATGCGCGGCCGACCCCGCCCTCCAGGGCGCGGTCCATGACGTCCGCGTACTCGAGCATCGGCGTGCGCACCTCGCGGTACCCGAAACGTCCGAAGGAATCGCGCATCGCGCGCTCGATCGCCTCCAGGTCCTGACGCTGGACCGGGAGGAGGTCCCGGGCACCCTCGGGGAGCCGTGTCCGCGCCAGCGCGCCGTCGATGACCGGGTTCACGCGGGGACCCGCTCGATGCGCGCCCCGAGCGCGGAGAGCCGCTCGTCGATCTTCTCGTAACCGCGGTCGATCTGCCGGATGTTGCCGATGACGCTCCGTCCCTTGGCGCAGAGGCTCGCGATCAGCATCGCCATGCCGGCACGGATGTCCGGGCTCTCGAGACGCTCCCCGTGAAGCTGTGCACGTCCGCTGATGACCGCGCGGTGCGGGTCGCAGAGGACGATCCGCGCGCCCATGGCGACCAGCTTGTCAACGAAGAACAGGCGGGTTTCCAACAACTTCTCGAAGAACATCACCCCCCCCTGTGCCCGGGTGGCGGCCGCCCTCGCGCAGCCCCTGGGGGCGGGCCGGGGA